>JAYONI010000035.1:0-6000 GCA_038121265.1 Candidatus Pelagibacteraceae bacterium
GGAACTAAACCTTTTCCTTTTTTCCAAGTTCTTGCTCCATAAAGTGAGTTTCCTTCCATTGCAAATCTAGATGTTCCCCACCCACTTTCATATGCAGCCTGGGCCAATGCAATAGAAACAGGTATAATATCCATTTTAACTTTTAATTCTTCAATATTATTATTAGATACTTTGTATTCTTTAAATTTCTTTGTAAGCCAATCCTTTTCTACAGTATCTAATTTTTTTTCTCTCGAAATTTGATTTAAAATTTCTCTATCATCTAAAATTTGCTCATTTTCATAAAGAACTAAAGGCAAAACGACTCTTATAAATAATCTTTTTCTATCATTAATATTATCTAAATTTTCAATTCCAGTAGGTAATTTTGAGAGAAAAATTGGTTCAACTGCTTTTCCTTTTCTAATATCTTTTAAATTATAATCTTCTTCCTCGAAGAGACTAATGATTGTTCTTGCATCTATATTATTTCCAAATCCTAGAATTTGTTTGTCACCAAATTCATCAGGTTTTGTTTTTGGTAATTTTAAAAAAACCTCTGAATTTTTTTGAAGATTATTATCAATGGTAGCAACATCCTCAAGGGAAGATTTAATATAATCTAATGACTTGTCTTCAGTTAAAATTTGATATGGATCTTTAGTTTTATTTAAATGAAAGTTTATAGTTAAAATACAAACAAAAATTGCAATGACGGAACCTCTAGCATATGCAATGCTGTAATGATTTTGTAATTTAGTATCTAATTTTATCTTTGATCTGCCTAAAATATATTTATTAAAATTTCCAAAGATATCTAGATAGAATAAAGTTAATAACCACTTACGACGTAAGTATCTTTTAATTGAGGTTGATTTATTCATTTAAATTAACAGCTGTTACTGAATTAACTTCAGGAACATAGTGCTTCAGCATTCTTTCCACACCCTGTTTTAAAGTAATAACTGAACTAGGGCATCCGGCACAACTTCCTTTGAGCATAACTTCTGCAACTCCATCTTTAAAAGATTTTAACTGAATGTCCCCACCGTCCATGGCTACCGCTGGTCTAATTTTTTCACTCAAAACTTCCTCAATTCTTATAGAAACATCGTCTTTAAACTCACTAATGTATTCAAATGACAAAGGATTAAATCCTTCATTAATTTCATTTGTCAGTATCTGAAGGACAGCCGGAGTAACCATATCCCAAGTTTTATTAGATAATTTTTTTATCGTAACAAAATTTGAATCAATAAATATTAACTCTATTAAATTTGTTTCAAATAGTTTTTTTGCAAATTGAATATCCCCACAGTCATTCAACGATGTGATTTCTTTAGAGCCAGTTTTGACAATTGCAAAACTAAAAATGAACTTTTTGGACTCTGGATTTGGAGTTTCTGCTATATCAATCATATTGTTAATTTTTTTACTGATTCCTTGATTATACTTATAAAAATAACAATTTAAATATCTGATTAAGCTATTAAATCTATGTCTTTTTCACTTAAAGATCCTGGAACAATTACAATTGGTATTGCCAAGTCTTTAATTCTCTTGCCGGTTAAAGCTTCAATGATTGGCCCTGGATTTTCGTTATTAGGAGAAGATGCAAGAACAAGAAAGCGTATATTTTCATCCTCTTGAATTAAATTCATAATCTCATCAATTCTATCTCCAATTTTAATTATAATTTCACTTTCGATATTAAATCTTTTTTTTATTTTTTGCGCCCAATCTCTGCAAAGTTTTTTTGCTTCGCTAGTTTCTTCTTGTTCAATTAAATTTTCAACTCTTGCCCATTGAGCATTCATCGCTGGATCCACAATGTAAAGTAATGATAATTGCCCATCTGTATGAATTGCTCTATTAGCAGCAAAATAAATTGCATTAGATAATTCTTGACTGTCATCAATTATAACTAAAAATTTTTTCTTCATATTCCTACTATTGTTTTAATCTCTTTTAAATTTTTATCTGCTATCATTTCAGCTTTTTGTCTTCCTTCGTGTAAAATATTTTCTAAAAAATGAATATCAGATTTTAACTTAATAATTTCTTTGCCAATAGGGCATATTTTTTCAACTAATATTTCTGCCAAAGCTTTTTTAAATTCTGAGAATTGTTTTCCTTCCCATTCTTCTAAAGTTTGTGAAGGTTTTTTATTTTTTAATGCAGAAAAAATATTGATTAGATTTTTTGCTTCGGGTCTGCTTGTATTTGTAATTATGCTCATGCCAATTGGATCACTATCAGTTTTAGCTTTTTGTATTTTTTTTACTATTAAATCTGAATTATCAGTTAAATTAATTCTCGACAAATCAGACTCGTCTGACTTGCTCATTTTTTGAGTACCATTTCTTAAACTCATCACTCTTGAAATTTCTTCTGGAATAATTGGCTCAGGCATTTGAAAATAGTTTTCTTTATTAAAATCATTATTAAATTTAACTGCGATATCTCTACATAATTCCAAGTGCTGCTTTTGATCATCCCCAACAGGAACATGGGTTGCTTTGTAAATTAAAATATCTGCTGCCATTAAAACTGGATAAGTAAAAAGCCCAACACTAGCTTTTTCTTTATTAGATCCAGCTTTTTCTTTAAATTGTGTCATTCGGTTAAGCCATCCAATTCTTGCAACACAATTGAGTATCCAAGCCAATTCTGCATGTGCTGAAACTTGGGATTGGATAAATATAATATTTTTTTTAGGATCAATTCCAGAAGCTAAAAATGCAGCTGTAGTATCAATGATATTTTCATGTAAAATTTTAGGATCATGCTTGACCGTAATCGCATGTAAGTTTGCCAGCATAAATAAACATTCATAGTCTTTTTGTAATAAAACAAAATTTTTAATTGCTCCTAAATAATTTCCTAAATGAAGATTTCCTGTTGGCTGAACGCCAGATAAAATTCTATTTTGTTTCATAAGACTTAGATTTAAAATCACTAATACTAAAAGATTTAAACAATATTGAAAGTAGAAAATAAAT
The DNA here is from genome assembly GCA_038121265.1 of Candidatus Pelagibacteraceae bacterium. Classification (GTDB taxonomy): domain Bacteria; phylum Pseudomonadota; class Alphaproteobacteria; order Pelagibacterales; family Pelagibacteraceae; genus IMCC9063. Next base: position 2,982 of record JAYONI010000035.1, read on the forward strand.
TACTGCAGAACTTCCAACAATTCCAACTAAATAGAATATTTTTATACTAGAATTTTCATAAAAAACATCGCCAAACTCAAATAATAAAAAATATAAAATAGCACTCATGATAAATGAACACACAAAAATTTTTGATATTCTAATTGTAAAAACTTTATCAAATTGATGTAAATTATTTTTATATAAGTTCAATTGATAAACTAGGATTGCTACCCAGCAGGAAATAACTGTACCTAACGCAATGGCAATAAAGCCAATAAAAGGAAAGAATATAATGCTTATTAAAATATTAATAATCACAGTTAAAAGAGAAACCTTAAACGGAAATTGAGTATCACCTCGTGCAAAATAAAAACTTGAATAAATTTTTAAAAGTGAGAATGCAGGCAAACCAAATCCAAAAATAAATAATGCTCTCGAAGTTTGATAAATACTCTCCTGATTAAAAGACCCATAACCAAACAAACATGATATAATTGGTTGAGTAGCAACTAAAATTCCTACCATGGCTGGTGCAGATAAAAATAATGAGAGCTCAATAGATCTGTTTTGTAAAAAAAAACTTTTTTTTTCTTTTCTAAAAATAGCTTTAGATAAAGTTGGTAAAATCACTGTTGCAATTGCAATACCTGTAATAGCTAATGGCAATTGATAAATTCGATCGGCATAATAAAGATAGGATACAGCGCTAGCCTGAAAGGATGCAATAATTGTTCCTACTAAAATATTAATCTGCATAACACCAGATGAAAAAATGCTAGGTAATAGTCTTTGAAAAAAATATTTAACCTCGTCTGAAATGACAAAACTAAATGATAACTTTGGAATAAAATATTTTTTTGAATAAAAATAAAGCATTACTAACTGTAAAAAACCTGCAATCGAAACAGCCCAAGCCATATGATAAACATATTCTTCTTTGTTGATGTAAGAATAATAAATTGAGCCTATTAACATTATATTTAAAATAATAGGAGCTGCAGCTGCGACAGCAAATTTCCCTTTAGAATTTAAAATTCCTGAATAAAAAGATGATAAAGATACAAAAAACAAAAAAGGAAAAGTAATTCTACTTAAAGAAGTTGCTAATTCAAATTTTGCGTCATCGGCTAAAAAACCTGGAGAAATTAAGTACAAGACTCCTCCCATAAAAATTTCAGCAACACAAACTAATAATAACAAACTAAAAATTAATAAATTAAAAATAGAATTTGCAAAATTGTATGATTTTTTTTTTAAATCTAATTTAGAATACTGTGGAACAAATGCAGAATTAAAAGAACCTTCTGCAAATAATCTTCGAAACGTATTTGGAAGACGAAAAGCCACAAAAAAAGCATCTGCTAAAAAGCTCGTACCCACAAAAAAAGCAATTAAAATATCCCTTAAATAACCAAGTATTCTACTGAGCAAAGTTAATATTCCAAAGGAGCTGACGGAAGTTAGAATATTCATATTTATTTTTTTATTGTTTTACTTTTTTTATAATCTAAATTCCTGCCTACAAATAAAATTTGACGAATTCATGAATAATAAAATTTATGCCTGAGAAAAACTCTATCCAAAAATACACTGATAAAGAAGCTTTAGATTTTCATACAGAAGGAAAGCCTGGAAAAATTGAGGTAATTTCATCTAAAAATTTATCAACGCAAAGAGATTTGGCGTTAGCATATTCACCAGGCGTTGCTGTTCCATGTATTGAAATAGGAAAAAATCCTGAAGCAGCTTACGATTATACAAGTAAAGGTAATTTGGTTGCAGTAATTAGTAATGGAACTGCGATCTTAGGATTAGGTGATCTTGGTGCTCTTGCTTCTAAGCCAGTAATGGAAGGTAAATCTGTTTTATTTAAAAGATTTGCAGATATTGATTCCATTGATATTGAAGTCGACTCCAAAGACTCCGAAGAAATAATTAATGTCATATCTAAAATTGCTGTAAGTTTTGGAGGAATAAATTTAGAGGATATTGCAGCGCCAGATTGTTTTATTATTGAACAAAAATTAAAAGAACTAGTTGATATTCCAATTTTTCATGATGACCAGCATGGAACAGCCATTATCACAACTGCTGGACTAATTAATGCATTAGATATTTCTGGAAAATCTATCAAAGATGTAAAAATTGTTGTGAATGGAGCTGGCGCATCTGCAATTGCTTGTACAGAATTATTTAAAAATTCTGGAGTGCCTAACGAAAATGTAACCATGTTAGATCGTAAAGGAGTAATTTATCGAGGAAGAACGGAAGGGATGGATCAATGGAAATCAAAACATGCAATCGAAACAAAAAAAAGAACGCTGGCAGAAGCTATGGATGGTGCTGACGTTTTTCTAGGATTGTCAGCAAAAGATGTTCTTACAAAAGAGATGGTAAAATCAATGGCAAAAAATCCAATTATTTTTGCTTGCGCAAATCCAGATCCAGAAATTAGACCTGAAGTAGTTAAAGAAGTTAGAGATGATGCAATTATAGCAACTGGTAGATCTGACTATCCAAATCAAGTTAATAACTTAATTGGATTTCCGTATATATTTAGAGGCGCATTAGATGTGCGTGCAAAAGTAATTAATGAAGAGATGAAAGTAGCAGCTGCAAATGCAATTGCAAAACTTGCAAGAGACAATGTGCCTGATGAAGTGGTAGCGGCTTACGGTGGTGAAAGACCAAAATATGGAAGAGATTATATTATTCCCTCAACATTTGATCCAAGACTAATAACTACCATTCCCATGGCAGTTGCTAAAGCAGCTATGGATAGCGGTGTTGCAAAAAAACCTATTCAAGATTTTGATAAATACGAAACTCAATTAGCTGAGCGATTAGACTCATCGATGAACTTCATGAAAACTATTAATGCATCTATCAAAGGCAAAAATAAACGAGTGGTTTTTGCTGAAGGAGAAGATTTAGAAAACCTTAAAGCTGCTATTGCATTTAAAAACAGTGGTTTAGGAACACCAATTTTAATTGCAAATAAAGACAAGCTAAAAGAAAGCTTAAAACAAATTGGGCT
>JAYONI010000036.1:0-5963 GCA_038121265.1 Candidatus Pelagibacteraceae bacterium
CGATCAGCTAAAGTAGATTTTCCATGATCTATATGAGCAACGATTGAAAAATTTCTTATAAGTTCTGTTGAACTCATTAACTTCTTAAAGTGCCACCTGTTTTATCTTGAACAGACGATATGATTTGTTGGCTAATTTCATCAATTATTTTTTCATCTAATGTCTTATCCATGGATTGAAGCTTAACACTCAATGCAATTGATTTTTTATTTGTTTCTATATTGTCACCCTCATAAACATCAAAAATATCAATACTTTGAATTAACATAGGTTCACAATTTTTAATTATCGAAATAACTTCACTAGCTTTTATATTTTTATCTACCACAAATGCAAAATCTCTTTCAACAGATTGGTATTTGGAAACTTCAAAAACATTTTTATCTTTTTGCTTTTTCTTTGGTTCCTTGAAACCTCCTAAATAAATTTCAAAACCACAAGGTGAAAGTTTTTCAAGATCAAGATGCTTAGCAATTATAGGGTTAATTTCTCCAAAAGCTGCAAGTAATGGACCTTTGTTTGAACCTAAATATATAGAACCAGATCTACCTGGATGAAAAACTAAATTACTTTTATTTTCAATGAACAACTTATCTTTATCCATGCCCAAATCTAATAAAACGGAAATCGCATCCGATTTTACATCGTAAACATTTGCTAAAGTGTTTTTTTCTATCCAACTTTTTTCTATTTTATGTCCAAGTCGCAAAGCTCCTGCAACTACAGACTGTTCTCCTGGATTAGTTCCACTAAAAACTGGGCCAACTTCAAATAACATTAAATTTTTATAGCCTCTGTCGATATTATTTTTACAATGAGTTAAAATATTAGAAAATATAGATGTTCTTAATGTATCAAGGTCTGATGAAATAGGATTAGTTAATCTTAATTTTTTATCCGTTAATAAATCATTAATTTTTGAACTAGTAAAAGACCAGGTAACTGTTTCTAAATAACCAAGTGAAGCAATAGATCTTTGGGTGTAGTGAAAAAGTTTTTGTTCATAATTTAAAGTAGGTTTGAAAGCTGTACGATTTGGCTCAGCCAAAGGAATATTATTATAACCTTTAATTCTTATTAATTCCTCAATGATATCTACTTCCTGATTAATATCAGGTCTATAACTTGGAACGATAAGATCTAAATAAGTTTTTTTATTTTTAATTACAAAACCTAATTTTTCTAAAATTTTAATTGCTTCAATATTAGAAATACTAAACCCAATAAGTTTTTTAAAATTAGAAATAGTAAATTTAATTTTTTTTTCTTTATAGTTCGATTTTCCAGTAATATTAATTTTACTAATTTTTCCCCCGCAAATTTCTTGAATTAATTTAGAAGCTCTTATTAAACCTTCTTCGATTGAATTTGGATCAACGCCTCTTTCAAATCGATATTTTGCATCGGTAATAATGCCTAGTCCTTTTGATGATTTAGCTATTGAAATAGGATCAAAGCTTGCAGCCTCTAAAAAAATATTAGTAGTATCGAGCTCAATACCTGTTGTTTCTCCCCCAATAATTCCACCTAAACCAAGTACTTTTTCTTTATCAGCAATGACACAATGATCTTCACTTAACTGATAAGCTTTATTATCAAGTGCTTTAAAACTTTCCCCTTTTTTTGATCTTCGAACAACGATTTTTTCTTTTATTTTATCTGCATCGTACGCATGAAGAGGTCTGTTCATATCTAGCATTACATAATTAGTAATATCTACAATTGCTGATATTGGTTTTTGACCAACAGATTCTAAATGTTTTTTTAACCATTCTGGGCTTTCTTTATTTTGTACTCCCTCTATGTAACATCCGCCAAACTGTGAACATCCTGACCCTGACTCTATTTCTACTTTAATATTTTTTTTAGAAGTAATTTTTATTTTTTCTTTTTTTTGTTTTATCAAGCTACCTTCTCCACATGCAGCTAAATCACGAGCAATGCCTCTTACTCCTAAACAATCAGATCGATTTGGTGTAATAGATATATCTATCATTGGATCTAAATTTTCTTTAAAAAAATTATCTCCAATTTTTAATTTATTTTTTAATTCAATAATTCCTTCGCTTTCCTCAGAGAGATTAAGTTCCGCCTCAGAACAAAGCATCCCAAAAGACTCGACTCCTCTAATTTTTGCTACCGAAAGTTTCATGCCATTTTTTGGTATGACAGTTCCAGGTGAAGCATAAACAGTAATTAAACCATCTCTAGCATTTGATGCTCCACAAACTACTTTTGTTATTTTTCCATCCCCAATATCTACATCACAAACTTTAAGCTTATCTGCGTCTGGATGCTTGATAGCCTTAAGAACTTTACAGACTTTAAAATTTGATAAATTGCTAGATGCAGAAGTTATACTCTCAACCTCAAGGCCAATAGAAGTCAATTTTTCAGCAATTTTATCTGTATTGGAGGAAGTTTTTAAATGCTGTTTTAACCAATTAAGAGTTATGTTCATCTTGATAACCCTCTATAATTTGATGGTACATCATTTGCGTTAAACCCAAAGTGCTCTAACCATCGAACATCACTTTCAAAAAAAGATCGTAAATCATTAATTCCGTACTTAAGCATCGCTAAGCGATCAATCCCTACTCCAAAAGCATATCCTTGATATTTTGAAGAGTCTACTTTTGCATTTTTTAAAACATTGGGATGAACCATTCCACATCCTAAAATTTCTAGCCATTTATCACCTTGGCCAATAGTTATTTTTCCATTTTTAAGTTCATAACCAATATCTACTTCTGCTGAAGGCTCGGTGAAAGGAAAGTGACTAGGTCTAAATCGCATTTTTATTTCATCTACTTCAAAAAATTTTTTTAAAAAATAATCAAGACAACCTCGCAAATCTGCCATTGTCACATTTTGATCAACATACAAGCCCTCTAATTGATGAAACATGGGAGTATGTGTTTGATCGCTATCACATCGATATGTTCTGCCTGGAGCTATAATTTTAAATGGAGGTTTGCCATTCAACATTGTGCGTATTTGAACTGGAGATGTATGAGTTCTTAGTAAAAGATTTTTAGTTTCATCTAGATAGAAGGTGTCATGCATATCTCTTGCTGGATGATTGGGTGGAGTATTGAGTGCTGTAAAATTATTATACTCATTTTCTACATCAGGCCCTTCTGCTACGGAAAAACCCAACTCTGCAAATATCGAAGTTAACTCATCGATCACCTGTGAAACTGGATGAACTTTTCCTTGTGGCCTATTGATTCCTGGCAAGGTTACATCGACTGTTTGATCTTGTAACTTCTTTTCTAATTCTTCTTGATCAAATTGATTAGTTAAATTTTGAAATTTATCTAAAACCTTACTTTTTAAAATATTAATTTGCGATGCAAATTCTTTTTTTTTATCTTTTTCTATGGTTGCAAGATCTTGAAAAAGTTTTGATAACTTTCCTTTTTTTCCTAATATTTCTATTTTAAAATTCTCTAAATCAGTTTTACTTTTAAGATTAGCAAAACCAGTAAATATTTCTTGTTCTAATGTAGATAAGTCGGTCATCTAAAAAATTAAAATTTAAATTTAATTTAGATGTAATTGTACCTTTTTTACGATGGATTTAAAAGCTTCAGGATTATGATAAGCGATATCAGCTAAAACTTTTCTATCAATTTTAATTTTTGATTTCACAAGACCATTAATAAATTTAGAATAAGTTAAACCTTCAGCTCTCACACCTGCATTAATTCTTTGAATCCACAAAGATCTAAAAATTCTTTTATTTCTTCTTCTATCACGATACGCATATTGCAAAGACTTTTCTACTGCTTGCTTTGCAACTCGGATTGTATTTTTTCTTCTTCCTCTAAAACCTTTAGCTTGCTTATAAACTTTTTTATGTTTTTGGTGACTTGCCTGTCCTCTTTTAACTCTTGCCATAATTTATCCTCTTACACTGTAGGGCATGTAAGACTTAATTATTTTTGAGTCTTGCTTTGAAAGAACTGTTGTGCCTCTAAGTTTTCTAATTTGTGCGTTTGTTCTTTTAATCATGCCATGTCTTTTTCCAGCTTGAGGAGCTTTTACTTTTCCTTTAGCTGTAAATTTAAATCTTTTCTTTGCTGAACTTTTAGTTTTAAGTTTTCCCATAAAAATGTAGCAGGGTTATACAAACATTGTGTTTTGAAAACAATAAAAATGTAGGTCTTATAAAGCTTGTATTATTAAGGTCATTTGTCGACCTTCCATTTTAGCATGCTGCTCAACCTTACCAACTTCTTTTGTATCTTCTGTAATTCTTCTGACTAAGTCATAGGCTGCCTTGAGATATTCCATTTCACGACCTTTAAATTTAATTGTGAATTTAACCTTATCGCCAGCTGTCAAAAATTTCTGGGCATTTTTAATTTTAAAATCATAATCATGCTTGTCCGTCACAGGACGTAATTTAATTTCTTTTAAGTTTATAACTTTTTGTTTTTTTTTCGCTTGGTTGGCTTTTTTTTGTAATTCATACTTATACTTTCCACTGTCCATAATTTTACATACGGGTGGTTTCGTATTTGGTGCAATTTCAATTAAATCCAATCCAACTTCTTGGGCTCTATTAATTGCTTCACCTACTGGAACAATACCTATGTTCTCTCCTTCATGACCAATTAGCTGAACTTCGGTCGCTCTAATATTCTCATTAGTACGAGGACCTCTATCTCTTGGTTTTCGATTGTATTGAAAATTCTTATTAATAAAAATACCTCTTAAAATTTTGGAGCTTGGGACTCTTGAGATAAACTTGATAAAATTTCACTAAACTTGGCAGTTTGTTGATCTTCTTTTCCTAATCTTCTCAATGTAATAGTTTTGTCTTGAACTTCTTTTGAACCGCAAATCATTAAGATGGGAACTTTGGCCAAAGAGTGTTCTCTAATTTTGTAATTAATTTTTTCATTTCTTAAATCGATAATAGGTCTTATTAAATTTTTTTCAAGCTGATTTAACATTTCTTTTGCATATTCATGATGCTCTTCATTAATTGGAAGTATAGCAACTTGCACTGGAGACAACCAAAATGGTAGCTTGCCAGCATAGTGTTCAATTAAAATTCCTGTAAATCTTTCTAAAGAACCAAACAAAGCTCGATGTAACATCACTGGAGTTTTTTTCTTACCTTCTTTATCTATATATGTTGAGCCTAATCTGCCCGGTAAGTTTAAGTCTACTTGCAAAGTTCCACATTGCCAGTCTCTACCAATAGCATCCCTTAAAACAAATTCAATTTTAGGACCATAAAAAGCTCCCTCTCCTTTATTAAGCGTATAATCAACATTAGATGCTTTTATTGCTTCTAATAAAGCCTTTTCTGCCTGGTCCCACACAACATCATCACCAACTCTTTTCTCGGGTCGATCTGCATATTTTAGAGAAACATTTTCAAATCCAAATGATTTATAAATATCTAAAATTAACTTTGTGACTTTGACAGACTCTTCCGTTATTTGTTCTTCGGTACAAAAAATGTGCGCATCATCTTGAGTAAAAGATCTTACTCGCATCAAGCCATGCAATGCTCCCGAAGGCTCATATCGATGAACTTTTCCAAATTCAGATAATTTTAAAGGTAAATCTTTATAACTTTTTAGTCCCTGATTATAAACTTGGCAATGACCAGGGCAGTTCATTGGTTTAATAGCAAATGTTCTCTCGTCAGGCGTAACTGTAGTATACATATATTCTTGAAACTTTTCCCAATGGCCAGACTTTTCCCACAAACCTCTATCGATAATTTCTGGAGTATTTACCTCTTGGTATCCAGCCTCGAGCTGTTTCTTTCTCATGAAATCAACTAAAGTTTGAAATAGTGTCCACCCTTTTTGATGCCAAAATACAGCACCAGGACTCTCTTCTTGAAAATGAAATAAGTCCATTGTCTTACCTAATTTTCTATGATCTCTTTTTTCAGCTTCCTCTAAATTATGCAAATATAGATCAAGATCTTTTTT
>JAYONI010000037.1:0-5818 GCA_038121265.1 Candidatus Pelagibacteraceae bacterium
TATTTGTATAATTGATTTATTATTATATTTTCAGACACTCCTTTTCTAACTTCAATTACTATTCGGACTCCGTCTTTATTTGATTCATCTCTTAAATCAGAAACACCCTCTATTTTTTTATCTCTTACAAGTAAGGCTATTTTTTCAATTAAAACTGTTTTGTTAACTTGATAAGGAACAGATTTTATAATAATTTTTTTTCTATCTTTTGAACTATCTTCAACTTCTACTTCACCTCTAATTTTTATTGAACCTCTACCATTCTGATATCCATTTTTTATTTCTTCTTTGCCAATAATAATTCCACCAGTTGGAAAATCTGGTCCAGGAATTTTTTTCATTAATTCTTTTATGCTTATGTCATTATTGTCGATGTATTCTAAAGTGGCATCTATAACTTCACCTAAGTTATGGGGAGGAATATTTGTTGCCATACCAACAGCTATACCGCCAGCACCATTAACTAAAAGATTTGGATATTGAGCAGGCAAAACTACAGGTTCAAGCTCTGTGTCATCGTAGTTATTTTGAAAATCAACTGTTTCTTTATCTATATCAGATATTAAAAATTCAGCAATTTTTGCTAGTCTAGTTTCTGTATATCTCATTGCAGCAGCTCTATCGCCATCCAAGGAACCGAAATTACCTTGTCCATCAAGAAGTGTAACACTCATAGAAAAATCTTGAGCAAGTCTTACAAGAGCATCATAAACTGCTTGATCACCATGTGGATGATACTTACCAATAACATCACCAACAACCCTTGCTGATTTTCTAAACTGTTTAGACCAATCGTAGCCACCTTTGTACATTGCATAAATGATTCTTCTATGAACTGGTTTCAAACCATCTCTAGCATCTGGTAAAGCTCTAGAAACAATTACACTCATCGCGTACGACAAGTAGGATGATTTCATTTCATCCGTAATATTTCTATTTCCAACTTTTTTTATGATCATTAACTTTAGAAAATATTAAAAAGGAACTTCGTCATCTAATCCCGATGAAGGAATAGGTTCATCTGATGGTAATGAGCTTGAAGATGACTGATCAGACATTGAACCACCTTGATTACCACCACCCAACATTTTTAATGTTGAATTGTAACCTTGCAATACTATTTGCGTGCTATATTTTTCTTGTCCGTTATTATCGGTATATTTATTTGTAGAAAGTTGCCCTTCTATATAAACTTGGGCACCTTTTTTAAGATACTGTTGCACAACATTAACTAATCCTTCGTTAAAAATAACTACTCTGTGCCATTCTGTTTTTTCTTTTTTTTCGCCTGAATTCTTATCTTTCCAGTTCTCACTCGTAGCCACACTAAGTCTAGCAACGCTTTTACCATTTTGCATCTGCTTAACTTCTGGATCATTTCCCAATCTACCAATTAATAAAACTTTATTTAAACTACCTGCCATATAATTATATTATCTCTTATTTTTTAATGTTAAATGAATGTTTTTTATATCATATACCGCATGTTAAATGAATTAAATTACATATATCCACAATCTAAATGATGAAAAAAATTGTTGTTAAAGGTGCAAAAGAGCACAATTTAAAAAATTTATCAGTAGAAATTCCACGAGATCAACTTGTGGTCATTACAGGACTGTCTGGATCAGGAAAATCTTCTTTAGCCTTTGATACAATTTATGCTGAAGGTCAAAGAAGATATGTAGAAAGCTTATCTGCATATGCAAGGCAATTTCTAGACCGCATGAAAAAACCAAATGTTGATCTAATTGAAGGTTTGTCACCAGCTATTTCAATAGAGCAAAAAACAACTTCTAAAAATCCTCGTTCTACAGTTGCTACTGTTACTGAAATTTATGATTATATGAGAGTCTTATATGCTCGTGTTGGCACCCCTTTTTCTCCATTTACAAATTTACCAATTAAATCACAAACAATATCTGAAATGGTAGATAAAATATTAGAGTTGCCACAGCCCTCGAGAATTTCAATTTTTTCGCCAATCGTACGAGGACGTAAAGGTGAATATAAAAAAGAAATTCTTGGTTTAAAAAAAAGAGGTTTTTCAAAAATTAAAATTGATGGTGAAATTTTTGATACCGATAACACACCAAATTTAAATAAAAAAATTACTCATAATATTGAAGTTTTAGTCGACAAACTTTTAAATAAAAAAAATGAACAAAAAAGATTAGCTGAAAGTTTAGAAAGTGCCTTAAGTCTTTCGGATGGACTTGTCTATGTGGAACACGTTAATGAAAATATTCCTACGCAACATCAAAAAATTGAAAAATTAGTTTTTTCATCAAAATTTGCATGTCCTGAAAGTGGTTTTACAATAGAAGAAATAGAACCAAGACTGTTCTCTTTTAATAGTCCCTATGGAGCTTGTCCTGAATGCGAAGGACTAGGTGTTGATTTATATATTGATCCTAAATTAGTAGTACCAGATGAAAGAAAATCTCTTATTGATGGAGCTATTAAACCTTGGGCAACATCATCCAGTTTATACTATGCTCAAACTTTAGCTTCTTTAGCAAAACATTATAATTTTTCATTAAATGACGATTGGAAAAAATTACCAAAAAAAATTCAAGATATAATTTTATATGGTTCTGATAATGAAGAGATTAAATTTAGTTACGATGATGGTTATGAAAAATATTCTAATAAAAAATCATTCGAAGGTGTTATAAATAATTTACAAAGAAAGTATCTAGAAACTGATAGTGATTGGAAAAGAGAAGAAATCAGTCAGTATCAAAATGAAAAAGAATGCGAACGTTGTGGTGGTCAAAGACTTAAAGAAGAAGCTTTGTGTGTTAAAATAAATCATAAAAATATTAGTGAAGTTGCAAAATTATCTATAAAAGACGCGCATGAGTGGTTTGGATCCCTATCTACAAAATTAACTGATAGAGAAAATCAAATTGCTACTCATATTTTAAAAGAAATTAATGAAAGATTAAATTTCTTAATTAATGTTGGATTAGACTACTTAAATTTATCTCGAGGATCAGGAACGTTATCTGGAGGAGAAACTCAAAGAATTAGATTGGCCTCTCAAATTGGATCGGGTCTTACTGGTGTTTTATATGTGCTAGATGAGCCTTCTATTGGTCTGCATCAAAAAGACAATATCAAACTACTTAACGCATTAAAAAGACTTAGAGATTTAGGTAACACAGTCATTGTAGTTGAGCATGATGAAGAGGCCATGTTGCACTCAGATCATATTATAGACATGGGCCCTGGAGCTGGGGTTAATGGTGGAGAAGTTGTGTCTGAAGGAAATTATGAAAAAATTTCAAAAGATCAAAATAGTTTAACTGGAGATTATTTATCGGGAAGAAAATTTATTGCTTTACCAAAAAATAGAAGATCAGCTATCAATGGCAGGTATATTGAAATTTTAGGTGCCACTGGAAATAACCTAAAAAATGTCAACGTTAAAATCCCTTTAGGAACGTTTACATGTGTAACTGGCGTGTCTGGCAGTGGTAAATCTACTTTAGTTTTGAATACTCTTTACCGTGCCTTAAATTTAATGATTAATAAAACAATAACCAGAAACATGCCACATCCTTTCAAAGGTATTAAAGGTTATGAATATTTAGATAAAATTATAGATATTGATCAATCACCTATTGGAAGAACACCAAGATCAAACCCAGCTACCTATTCAGGAGCATTCACACCTATCAGAGATTGGTTTACTGCTTTGCCAGAAGCAAAATCAAGAGGTTATAAACCGGGAAGATTTTCATTTAACGTAAAAGGTGGCAGATGTGAAGCCTGTGAAGGAGATGGTGTAATAACTTACGAGATGCATTTCTTGCCAGATGTATATGTTCAATGTGATGTCTGTAAGGGAAAAAGATACAATAGAGAAACATTAGAGGTAAGACATAAAGATAAAAATATAGCAGATGTCTTAGATATGTCTGTTGATGAAGGGACTGATTTTTTTCAAAATATTCCAACTATTAGAGACAAGTTATTAACTCTACAAAAAGTTGGTCTTGGTTATATGAAAATTGGTCAGCAAGCGACTACTCTATCGGGTGGAGAGGCTCAAAGAATTAAGTTAGCAAAAGAATTATCAAAAAGATCGACAGGCAGAACAATTTATATATTAGACGAACCTACAACTGGATTGCATGTTCATGACGTTAAAAAACTACTAGAAGTACTGCAAGCTTTTGTGCAAAAAGGTAATACAGTGGTGGTCATCGAACATAATATGGAAGTAATTAAAACTGCCGATTGGATTGTTGATATAGGTCCAGATGGCGGAGTTAATGGAGGAAATGTTTTATTTCAAGGATCACCGGAACAGATTATTCATTGCAAAGAAAGTTATACAGGAAATTTTTTGAAGAAAATTTTAGAAAAAAAATATAAAAAAATAGCCTAAAATTAGGGCGTATTATCTACTTTTTCACTCCAATCTCGTTTAACGTTAAAATAAATTAAAACTGGAGCTGCAACAAAAATTGAAGAGTAAGTTCCAATTAACACTCCCCATATTAAAGCAAATGAAAAACCTTTCAAAATCTCTCCTCCAAAAAAATAAATTGATACTAATGCTAATAAAGTTGTAAGCGAAGTTTTAAGAGTTCTGGACAAAGTAGAATTGAGCGATTCATTAATTAATTCTTGCAGATCTTTTTGATCATCTTTTTTTAAATATTCACGAATCCGGTCATATATAACAACTGTATCGTTCATAGAATAACCAACAATAGTTAAAACTGCTGCAACTATTGATAATCCAAATTCATAGCCAACAACACTAAAAGCACCTATAGTAATAATTACATCATGTACCAAAGCTATGATTGCTCCAAGACTGAACTGCCACTCAAATCTTATCCAAATATAAAAAAGCATTAATAATAATGCTATAACAACTGAATAAATTCCTGCTTTTGTTAACTCCTCACTAATTTTTGACCCTACCACCTCGACTCTTCTAAAATTAATTGTTTGAGATAAATCTTTTTCTAAATGATTTTTAATTGTAGAAATAAAATTATTATCACCCTTTTTTTCAATAGTTGCTAAAAATTCAATATTTGAACCAAACTCTTTTACCTTAACGTCGCCTAAATTTAATTTATTTAATGAATTCCTTAAGCGATCAGAACTAAAAGTATTATCAAATTTCATTTCAATAACGGTTCCGCCTTTAAAATCTACACCATAATTTAATCCTTTAAAGGCAAAGAAAAAAACAGAACTCAAAAATAAAATTAATGAAATAGAGATAAATAAAGTTTTATATTTCAAAAAATTATATGTTTTGTCGTAAAAATTCATAATATTATATTTTAATTAAATCGTTTTTTCGTTTTTTTATATATTCTGAAGTTAATAATCTCCCAAAAGTATATGTTGTAAAAAAAGTAGAAAAAATTCCAACTGCAAGAGTAACTGCAAAACCTTTAATAGGACCTGTGCCAATAAAATATAAAACTATTGCAGCAATTAAAGTAGTAATATTAGAGTCTAAAATAGTTGTTAGCACTTTTTTATATGCTGTATCAAAAGCAATTAAATTATTATTTTCAATTTTAAGCTCTTCTTTAATTCTTTCATAAATTAATACATTTGAATCAACCGCCATACCAACGGTTAAAATAATACCTGCTATACCTGGTAACGTTAATGTGGCACCCATAAGAGTGAGAACAGCAATAATTAAAATTAAATTTGCAACTAAAGACACATTTGCGAATAGCCCAAAAATTCGGTAATTGAATACCATGTAGATAACGACCAAAATAAATCCAATAATCAAGGACAAGACACCTTTCTCAATTGAATCTTTTCC
>JAYONI010000038.1:0-2138 GCA_038121265.1 Candidatus Pelagibacteraceae bacterium
GTATTGATTAAAATGGATCCTTTTTTCATTAATTGTATTTTGTCTTTATTAATTAAGTTTTTTGTATCTGCATTTAGTGGAATATGTAAGGTAATTATATCACTTTGGGTAAAAATTTCTTCTAAAGATTTCATTTGTATGTAAGAAAATTCAGAGCTGGTTTCTTTTATTAAAGGATCATAGCTAATAATATTCATATCAAAACTTTTAGCTCTAGTTGCTACAGCTTTTCCAATGCTTCCCAATCCAATAACTCCAAGCGTTTGATTGTAAAGTTCTAGTCCATTCATGTATTTTGTTCTAGGCCAATCACCAGCCACAACAGATTCTGTAGCATTAAATACTTTTCGCGATAGGAGCAACATACAAGATATTACATACTCTGCTACGGATACCGTGTTTGCACCTGTTGCAGGAAAAATTGTAATATTTTTTTTCTTACATAATTCTACATTGATATTATTTAGACCTACACCCAGGCGGCCAATAACTTTTAATTGTTTGGATGCTGCTAAAATAGTTTCATTCACTAAAGTATTATTTCTTACGATTAAAGCATCCATATCAGGGATTAATTCAATAATTTTTTTTTCATTATTAAATAAATTTGGATCGTAAATAGTTGTAAATACTGATTGAAGTTTTTTTACTTCCTGTTCATCCATGATTTCTGTAATTAACAGTTTTTTCATGAAGTAATTTAGATCGTGATAATTATATAGGGCTTATTAAGCGCTACGATAAAGTTTTGTAATAACAAATTCTTTATGTCCCAAAGCTTCTGCACAAGTAATTCGGCCATTAGCAACTCTCATTGTTTCTTTAATAAGAGCGTCACCAGCTTCATTCATGTTCATTTCTCTTCGTAAAATTGCAGATACATCTAAATCAATGTGCTCGCTCATTGTTCGAGCTGTTAATGGATTGGCAGTTAATTTAATGACAGGCTCAATTGGATTTCCAATAATATTTCCTTGTCCTGTAGGGAATAAGTGAACGACGAAACCAGCAGCAGCTTGTAAGGTTACACATTCTGCAGCAGCAGATGATGTATCCATGAAGTATAATCCTCCACCTTTCGATGGTTCTTCTGCAGGCTCCAGCACATCAATGTATTTAATGGTTTTTCCAATTTTTTGCATGTTTCCAAATGCTTTCTCTTCAATTGTAGTTAAACCACCTGCAATATTTCCTGCAGTAGGTTGACTTTCAGAAAGGTCATTCGTTTTATTTTCTAAAATAAAGTTATTGTATTCATTCCATGTCTTCATGAATTTTTTTCCAACTTCAGGTGATTTTGCTCTAGCTTCGCAAACAGTTTCGGCTCCAGTGATTTCAGATGTTTCTCCAAAACACATGTGAACATTTTTGCTGTCTAATTTATCAAACATATTTCCCACCGTTGGGCATGAAGCTAATCCAGAAGTAGTATCTGACTCACCACATTTTGTTGAAATCCATAAATCACTGATTGGGCATTCTTCTCTAGTTTTTTCACTAGCCCATTGTAAAAATTCTTTTGCTTTTCGTGAAGCTTTCATTGTAGTTTCGATATCACCGTGACGCTCAATATAAAAACCTTCAACTGGCTTTCCTGTTTTTGCAATTTCATCAACTACTCTTTGTGTCCATTTAGGCTCAATTCCAATGACAACTACCGCTGCAACGTTTGGATTTTTTCCAGTTCCGATGATCGTTCTAAAAAAAAGTTCTAAATCCGCTCCAAACTGAAGTCTTCCATAAGAGTGTGGAATTGCAACAGTGCCTTTAATATTATTTGCTACTGCTTCAGCACATGCATTAGAAATGTCATCCACCGGAAGGATGATAACGTGATTTCTAATTCCTACTCTATTGTTCTCTCTTCTATAACCGTGAAATGTTTCTGGAAGTGCCATAATTATTTTTTTACCATTTTTTTGTTTTTACATTGTGAACATGAACGTGGTCACCTTTTTTTATATCTTGCACAACTTTGCCGATATCATATCCATACTTAATAATTGTATCGCCAGTTTTAAAATCTTGTAATGCAATTTTGTGACCCAAAGGAATAGATGTGTTAGCTTTTATTTTAATAGTGCTATCATCTTCCATAACCCATCCAGTACATTCTTGATTTTCAGGTGTTTTTTCAA
>JAYONI010000038.1:2238-5804 GCA_038121265.1 Candidatus Pelagibacteraceae bacterium
CTATCATCTTCCATAACCCATCCAGTACATTCTTGATTTTCAGGTGTTTTTTCAATTACAACAACACCCACATTGTCTTGTTTATCATGGACTATAAAATCAGTAGTATTTGACATGGGGTGCATATTTAATTTACTATAATTGACATGTCAAATAAAAAAACAAGTTTAGAAACCCTTTATTCTAGTAAAGTAAAGTCATCTTTTGTGTATAAAATTAATAAGCTTTTCACCCTTTATAAGGCTCAAACATCGAAGTATTTCTCAACTGAAAACCTAGGTTATTCAGAAATTACCACCATCAATATTATCGGACAGTTAGGCGGTCAGACAACGTTAAGCGAAATAACATCTGTTCATTGGATCGATGCAGGCCTAGTAAGTAGAATTTCAAAAATGCTAGAAAACAAAGGTTTTTTAAAAAAGGTCCAAAAATTATCTGATAAGAGAAGTAATAGTTTGATTTTAACAGAAAAAGGAAAGAAAATTTTTCAAAAAATTGAAATTTTCAATAAGACGAGAAGAAATAGTATTTTAAAAAATTTCTCACCAGAATCTAGAAAAGGAGTGATTATTTTACTGGATTCATTAATTGAAGCCACTTTACTATCCTCCAAGGATATATCCTTGACATAGCATTCTACTACAATAGAAATATCTTTTTATTTAACAAAACAGAGGGATATTAAATGTCTATAATTAAATCATTCCTTAATAAAATATTTGTAAGTTCAATTGTTTTATTAATGAGCGTAACTTTTGCTTCTGCGCAAGTTACAAATATTATTCCATTCGGCCCAGGAGGAGAGTCGGATGTTACTGCTAGAATGCAACAACCTTTTTACAAAAGTATGTTTAAAGATGATGTTGTAGTTCAGTATAAACCAGGCGGCGGCGGATCTGTTGGCTGGCAGTCTTTAAATTCTGAAAAAGCTGATGGAAGTGTAATCATGGGTGTAAACTTACCTCATATCATTATGCAACCGATCGCGAAAAAAGAAAAAGCTGGTTACAAAACAGATGATTTAAAAGTATTTGCTTTTTTTCACTATACACCTGATGCAATTTTAGTTGAAGCTTCAAGCCCATATAAAAGCTTTAAAGATTTAGTTAAGTTTGCAAAAAAAAATCCTGGTAAATTAACTTTTAGCGGATCAGGCACGTACTCTGCAAACCACCTTTTAACGATTGCTTTAAATCAAAAAGCTAAAATCAAAACTACTTACGTTCCATTCAAAGGAACGGGAGCAGCTGTTCAAGCTTTGTTAGGAAAACAAGTTGTTGCTGAAGCAGGTTATTCAACTGTTGCAGCAAAACAAGGTTCTAAAGTAAGAATGTTGGCAGTGGCTTCAGAAAAACGTTTACCAGCGTTTCCAAATGTTCCAACTTTTAAAGAGTTAGGATACGATATTGTATCTGGAGCTTATCGTGGATATGCTCTTCCAAAATCAGCTTCTGCAGCTACAGTGAAAACTTGGTCTGACAGAATTATGAAAATTAATGCTGATCCTTCTTTTAAAAAGAAAATGGAAGACGGTGCTTTCGTAGTTGTAAATATTGGTCATGATAAAATTAAAGGTTTTATGGCTGAGCAAAAGAAAGCAAATGAAAAAATTGCAAAAGAACTTGGTTTAATTAAATAAACTAACAGTTGGATGGCAAATATTTTTGCAGATTTTTTGTCATCGTTAAGCCTGCTAAATTTAGGCTTAGCTTTTTTAGGAGTTCTGGCGGGCATCATCATTGGTGCGTTGCCAGGACTTTCTGCAACTATGGCTGTTGCCATATTAGTTCCGTTTACTTTTTCTTTAACTCCATCTTCAGGCTTAATAGTTTTAGGTGCAATTTATACAGGAGCAATTTTTGGGGGATCTTGGTCTGCAATATTAATTAATACACCTGGTACTCCCTCTGCAGTTGCTACTACTTTAGATGGATACCCAATGGCTAAAAGAGGGGATGGAGATTTAGCCATGTCCATTAGTTGTATTTCTTCTTTTGTGGGAGGAATAGTTGGTGTTATTTGTTTGGCGTTATTTGCGCCACCGTTAGCAAGTATTTCGTTAATGTTTGGACCGACCGAATATTTTTGGTTAGCAATTTTAGGTCTAACTCTTATTTCAACTTTATCCGAGGGAGATAACATTAAATCATTAATTGGTGCATGCATTGGTCTTCTTATGTCAATGATTGGGGTTGCAGTTGTTGGCGGAGATATGAGAATGACTTGGAATATTAGTTTTTTAAATAGTGGTATTGAAATTGTAAGTGCCATGATTGGTCTTTTTTGTGTTCCTGTAATTTTAGATTTAACATCTATGAAAGGAAAACATTTGAATGAAAGTGAATCTCCAAAAAGTTTACGTTTGAAAGAATCTTTTTTAATAGTGTTTCAAAAAAAACTTGAGGCTTTAAGAGGATCTTTAATTGGAACTTTTATTGGAATTTTACCTGGAGCAGGTGGAAGTATTGCGAGCATCGTTTCTTACGGTGAAGCAAAAAGATCTTCCAAAAACAAAGATACATTCGGAAAAGGAAATCCCGAAGGATTAATTGCATCTGAAACAGCAAACAATGCAACAGTTGGAGGAGGATTTATTCCTACTTTGTGTTTAGGTATTCCCGGAACTCCACCAGATGCAGTAATATTAGGAGCTTTGCTTGTTCAAGGAATTAAAACAGGTGATACTTTATTTACACAGCAATCTTCAATTGTTTACACTTTTATCTTTGGACTTTTGTTAGCTACGATAATGATGCTTCCGCTTGGATTACTTATGGGACGATACGCTTATAAATCTATTATTAAAGTACCTAAAGAAGTTTTAATTCCAATTATTATTTTCCTAACTATTATTGGAAGCTACTCAATCCAAAATAGTATTCTCAATGTTTATTTTATGTTTTTTTTCGGATTGGTTGGTTGGATTCTAAATAGAGCAGGTTTTAAAGCATCGCCGATTGTGCTTGGATTAGTTTTAGGACAAATCGCTGAGCAAGGATTTGTTCAAGCTTACATTATTGGTAGTGCCGAAGAAAATATACTTGCCAATTATTTTGCAAGACCTATTTCTATAGTTTTAGTTTTAATGATTTTGATGGGCTTATTCTTCCCTACAATAAAACAATATTTTTTAAAAAGGAAAAAAATTTAATGATTAAAGATAAAATTTCTTTTATTTCAGGAATTAGTTTTATCATACTTTGTGTCATACTTTTTTATGAAGCTAGTCAGCTAAGTGTTTTTGGTTCTGTCTTTCCTTATGCTATCACATCTATATTATTCACTTTGTCTATCTTGCTTATTATTCGATCGTGCAAATTAGAAATTGAAGTTGTAAATGAACATCTGAATAAAGTTAAAATTATCTTACTTTCCATTACGTTTTTTGCCTGGATATATTTTCTTGAACGAACTGGTTTTGTCTTAACAAGTTTAATTGCTTTTAATTTGCTAGTTATTATTAATTGTGAAGGCAAAGTGCCTATGAAAAAAGCCTTTTTTTATATGATTACAGGAAGTTTGTTTGTTGTTTTGCTTTATTTTGGATTTAAAAATCTTTTATT
>JAYONI010000039.1:0-5628 GCA_038121265.1 Candidatus Pelagibacteraceae bacterium
AACTCAGCAATATTTTCAGGTGGCCAATTTGGAATTTCAATACCAAGATATAACGACATGCCTGACAATACCTCTTTAATCTCGTTAAGAGATTTACGACCAAAGTTTGGTGTTCTTAACATTTCACCTTCAGTTTTCTGAACCAAGTCCCCAATGTAAATTATGTTGTCATTTTTCAAACAATTCATTGATCTAACTGACAATTCTAATTCATCAACTCTTCTCAATAAATTTTTATTGAATTCTGGTTCAGAAGAAGTTGGTTGAGCCACTACTTCTTTCGGCTCGTCAAAGTTAATAAACAATGAGAGTTGATCTTGTAAAATTCTAGCTGCAAAAGCTAAACAATCATCAGCAGCTACCGATCCGTTTGTTTCTATTTCCATTGTTAATTTATCATAATCAATGGATAAACCTTCCCTAGTATTAGACACATTGTACGAAACTCTTTTCACAGGACTATAAACTGAATCAATTGGTATTAATCCTAAAGGAGAGTCTTTCTCTCTATTTTTATCTGCAGATACATATCCTTTTCCTGTATTCACAACCAATTCCATATAAATTTTTGTATTTTCATCTAAATTACAAATAACTTGGTCTGGGTTTAAAATTTCAATATCTGGATTTGGATTAATCATTTTAGCAGTAATCTCTCCTGGTCCTTTAGCATCAAGTACTAATTTTTTGGGACCATTTGTATTAAGCTTCAAAGATAGTGATTTAACATTTAGAACAATATCAGTAACATCTTCTCTTACACCGTTAATAGATGAAAACTCATGTAAAACTCCGTCAATTTGAATTGCTGTAACTGCAGTACCTTGAATTGAAGAAAGCAAAACTCTTCTTAAAGCATTTCCTAAAGTTAAGGCAAAACCTCTTTCTAATGGTTCAACAGTAATTTTTGCAAATTTTTTATCTTCACTTGCTTGAATATCAACTTTTGATGGCTTGATTAGTTCTTTCCAATTTTTATCTATCAATGTTAGCTCCTATAAGTATTTAATTGTTAAACTCTTCTTCTCTTTGGTGGTCTGCATCCATTATGTGCAATTGGACTTGTATCTTTAATGGATAAAATTTTAAAACCTCTTGCTTGCAAAGCTCTTAATGCTGTTTCTCTTCCTGAACCAGGACCTTTAACTTCTACGTCTATATTTTTTAATCCATATTCAGCAGCTTTAATTGCAGCATCATCAGCTGCTACTTGAGCAGCATATGGTGTTGATTTTCTTGAACCCTTAAAACCTTTAGAACCAGCAGATGACCAAGATAATACATTTCCATCTTTGTCAGTAATTGAAACTATTGTGTTATTGAAAGTAGCATTAACAAAACATTTTCCATTAATTACAACTTTTTTTTCTTTTTTCTTTAAACGAAATTTGCTTTTTTTCTTTGTATCAGCCTTTTTTGCTGGAGCTTCTTTTTTTGCAGTTGCTTTATTTTTTAATTCTTCTTGGCTCATTTTTATTTTTTCGTAATTGTTAATTTTTTACCTGCGATGGCAATTGCTTTTCCTTTTCTTGTTCTTGCGTTGGAGTGAGTTCTTTGACCTCGCACTGGTAATTTTTTTCTATGTCTAGTTCCACGATAAGTACCTAAGTCTCTTAATCTTTTGATATTTAAAGAAAGATCTCTTCTTAAGTCTCCCTCTACTGTGTAATCTTTATCAATCAATTCTCTAATTTTTAAAACTTCATCTTCAGTTAGACTATTAACTCTTTTTGATCTATCGATATTTAAATCTTTGCAAATTTTTTCAGCGTAATGATCTCCGATTCCATAAATATATTGAAGGGCAATAAATACTTGTTTATTTAATGGAAGGTTGATTCCTGATATACGAGCCATAGTAAGTGATTGTAATTATTTAATTTTAAAACTTGCGGAGTATATTAATCTTCGATTTAAAGTCAACTTTATAAGCCTTTGATTATGTTAGATATTTGCTCAGAAACGTTATTAATATCTTGCATAGCATCAACGTCTTTTACTAGATTCATTTCATTATAATGAGCCAGTATTGGCAAAGTTTGTTCATCGTAGGTCTTTAATCTCTTTGTGACAGTTTCTTCATTGTCATCCGATCTTCTTGTTAATGATCTGCCCTTGCACTCTGATTTTTCACATTCTGTAGGAGGATCAAAAAACTCGTTAAAGGTTTTTTTACAAACTGAACAAGAAACTCTTCCAGATATACGCTTAACTAAAACCGAATAGTCCACTTTCAAATTAAGCACTACAGAAATTTTTTGATTATATTTTTGCAGAAGACCATCTAATGTTTTGGCTTGATCTAAATTTCTTGGAAATCCATCAAAAATAATTTGATTTTCAATTTTTTTATCACTAATTTTTTTTTCAATTAAACTATTAATAATTACATCTGAGACTAATTTTCCAGCATTCATCAGTTCTTCAATTTCTTTTGCAAGACTTGATCCACTTTTCAATTCTTCTCTCAATAAATCACCAGTAGATAATTGAAATAAATTATAATTATTAATTAAAAAAGAAGATTGCGTTCCTTTTCCTGCTCCTGGAGGTCCAAAAATTACTATATTCATTTATTTGGAAAATTTTGTTTTCTTAATAAGTGATGCATATTGAGCACTCATTAATCTAGTTTGAATTTGTGTAATCGTATCCATGGCTACAACAACAACAATTAATAAAGAAGTTCCGCCTAAATAAAAAGGTATAGGATAGTTTGCAATTAATACTTCTGGCAATAAACATATAATAACTAAATAAGTAGATCCTATTACAGTTAATTTTGTTAATAAAGATTCTATAAATTCAGAAGTTTTTTCACCAGGCCTAATTCCTGGAACAAATCCTCCATTTTTTTTAAGATTATCTGAAGTTTCAACAGGATTAAAAATTATAGATGTATAAAAAAAAGAAAAAAAGATAATTCCAGAAGCATAGAAAATCATATAAAGCGGTTTTCCCTGGCCCAACAAAGAAGTAATAGAGAATAAAAAAGAATCTGTACTAGTAGAAAAATTAGATAGTGTTATAGGCAATAATAGTAAAGCTGACGCAAAGATAGCTGGAATAACACCTGCAGTATTAACTTTCAAAGGTAAATAGGATGATTCTCCACCAAACATTTTATTACCCATTTGTCTTTTTGGATACTGTATTAAAATTCTTCTTTGAGCTCTTTCAACAAAAACAATAAAATAAATTGCTAATAACAATAAAATCAAAACTGATAATATTACAACACTTGAGATTGCTCCCGTTCTACCTAACTCAAAAGTAGAAGCTAAAGCTCTAGGAATTTCAGCGACAATTCCTGAAAAAATTATCAAGGATATTCCGTTTCCTACTCCTCTTGCAGTAATTTGCTCACCTAACCACATGATAAAAACTGTTCCAGTAACTAAAGTTACTGTAGTAACAAATCTAAAATACAGTCCTGGATCGAGCACTAATCCTTGAGAATTTTCAAGACTTACAGCTACTCCGTAACCTTGCACTAGCGCTAAAAGGACTGTTCCATATCTAGTATATTGAGTAATTTTTTGTCTTCCGTATTCACCTTGGTTTTTTAAATTTTTAAAATATTCAGTAACTCCAGTTAACAATTGAATGATAATGGAAGCTGAAATATATGGCATAATTCCCAATGTTAAAATCGCCATCCTGCTCACTGAACCGCCTGCAAATAAATTGAACATTCCAAGTAAGCTTCTCTCGTTACCAGATATTAAATTTTTTAGGCTTTCAGGGTCTATCCCTGGAATTGGTACATAGGTACAAAATCTGTAAATAATTAGAATAAATAGAGTGTAAAATATTCTTTTAGTTAAATCATTTGACTGTGAAAAAAAACCAGATCCGCTGCTTGGTGTACCTGAAAAGTTAGACATTTATTACTTTAAAATTTCTACTGTTCCGCCAGATTTTTCTATTTTTGTTTTTGCACTTTCGCTCACTTTATGAGCTACAATATTTACTTTTTGACTAATTTCTCCAGTTCCCAACACTTTGATTTTAAAATATTTTGCATTTTTTTTATCTTTTGATCTTATTAAAGAGCTTAGATCTAATTTATTCGATAAATCAATTTTTTTCTTTTCAATAAAATTCGAAATATCTCTTAAATTGATTACAAAATTATTTTCTCTATTTTTAATTGAATTAAATCCTCTTTTTGGAAGTCTTCTAAATAAAGGCATTTGACCACCTTCATAAGATTTAATTGCTACTCCCGATCTTGCTTTTTGACCTTTAACACCTCTGCCTGCTGTTTTTCCTTTTCCAGATCCTATGCCGCGTCCCACTCTTTTACTTTTTTTATGTAATTTTGTGGCAATATCATTTAATTTCATTTTATCTCCTTGAAACTATATCTTTTATTTTTTTTCCTCTTACTAACGAAATGTCTTTAGGTGTTTGTTGACTCGTTAAAGCAACAAAAACTGCTCTAATAAGGTTATAAGGATTTGCAGAACCAATTGATTTTCCAACTACATCTTGAATACCTGACATTTCACAAATTGCTCGAACTGCACCGCCAGCTATAATTCCTGTTCCAGCAGGAGCACTTCTTAAAACTACTTTTCCTGCACCGCTTTTTCCCTTAACATCATGATGTAATGTTCTTCCGTCTCTTAAGGGAATTTTAATTAATGATTTTTTTGCAGAATCCGAAGCTTTTTTTATAGCATCTGGCACTTGCTTTGCTTTCCCTTGACCAAATCCTACTTGCCCTTTTTGATTACCAGCTACCACTAATGCGGCAAAACCAAATCTTCTTCCACCTTTTACTACTTTTGTAATTCTATTAATCGCAACTAGTTTTTCCTTAATTTCTGAAACTTTGCTCATATATTAAAATTTTAATCCTCCGCTTCTTGCAGCTTCTGCTAATGATTTAACTCTTCCATGATACTTGTAACTTCCTCTATCAAAGTAAACTTCTTTAATCCCTTTTTCTAAACTTCTTTCAGCAATTAACTTACCGACTATTTTTGACATTTCAGTTTTATTTTGTTTTTCTAAAGTCTTTTCTTTTGAAGAAGCACTAACTATTGTTGATCGTTTACTATCATCAATTAACTGAGCATAAATATATTTTGTAGATCGAAACACAGTTAAGCGAGGCTTATTCGTGTTAACTCTTTTTAATTTTGCACGATTACGTTTTTTTCTTATTAAAGTATTATTTCTCATTTATTTTTTCTTTCCTTCTTTTTTCAAGATAAATTGACCTTCAGAAGTAATGCCCTTTTGTTTATATGGTTCTACTGGTTTAAAAAATTTTATATCAGAAGCAACTTTTCCTATAAGTTGTTTATCATTTCCATTTAAAGTAATTTTTGTTTGTTTATCAATTTTAACTTCAATTCCCTCAGGTATGTCATAAAAAATATCGTGACTAAAACCAAGTTGGAATTGTATCTGTTTTCCTTTTAAGTTCGCTCTAAAACCAACTCCATTTAAATTTAAAATAATCTCATAACCTTTCGAAACACCAATAATAGCGTTATTGATTAAACTTCTTTGCAGTCCCCAAAAAATTTTATTTTGCTCTGTTCCATCTTTAGGTTTTACAGAAATATGTTTTTCTTCAACTTTTGTTTCTAATAGCTCTGTATTCAAAGCTAC
>JAYONI010000040.1:0-5592 GCA_038121265.1 Candidatus Pelagibacteraceae bacterium
AATAATTGCTCACGCGAATAAACTCTGGAAGGATTTTTAACAAAAAAATTAATTAATTTATATTCAGTGGGTCCTAATTTAATTTCTACATTACCTCTAAATACTTTTCTTTGTAATCGATCTATTTTTAAATCTTGAAAAGATATAACATCCTCAGCAACACTTGGTTTGGATCTTCTTAACAATGCATTTACTCTTGCAACTAATTCCAGGTTACTAAAAGGTTTTGGCAAGTAATCATCTGCTCCAACATTTAATCCTAAAACTTTATCTTCCTCCTGCGATCTAGCTGTAAGCATAATAATGGGAACATTTTTAAATTTTGTATCTTTTCGTAAAGCTTTGCAAATATCAATTCCGGAAAGGTCGGGAAGCATCCAGTCTAATAGAATTAGGTCTGGTTCTGTTTTTTTTATTTCTTGAAGTCCCTCTTCACCATTATTAGAGACTAATACTTTAAAATTTTCTTTTTCTAAATTATATTTGACTAATTGAACTATCGAAGGCTCGTCCTCTACAATAAAAATTTTTGCCTTCATCATTATAAATTATTTTTTTTTATAATAATCACCCTCAACTAAATAATAAATATTTTCAGCAATTCTATTAATATGATCTCCAGCTCTTTCTAAATTCTTTGCCACAAATAAGAGATTGGTAGCATATTCAAGATTTTTGGTGTCCTTAGATAAAAAAGATAAAATCTCTTTAATAGACAAATATGTAAGCTCATTAACATTTGAATCTAATTTAATTATTTCTACAGCTATATCTTTTGATTTTTTAATGTAAGCATCAATTGATTTATTTAATTGGCTTTCCACTAATGTTCCCAAACGTTTTAAGCTTTTGAGCAAATCCTCGGATAAATTTTGTGGCAAAGGTAGCATTTTTTTTGCATTACCTTTTGCAAGATCTCCTATTCTTTCAAGGTCTTGGGAAATTCTTAATGCAGTGATCGTTATTCTCAAATCAATAGCCATTGGTGCACGTTTCACAAGCAATGTCATAATTTGAGTATCAATTTTAGCACGATATTCATTAATTTTTTTGTCACTTTGGACAATTCGATCAACTGCCTCTTTATCTAAAATTGTAATTGCATTCATAGAGTCAGCAAGCAAAGACTCGGTCAAACTTCCCATTTGAATAATACTATCATTCAAGAATTGAAGCTCTTCGCCGTATGATTTTACAATATGAGTGTCTTTCGTCATAGTTTATCCAAATCTACCAGTTATATAATCTTGTGTCATGTTGTTAGTTGGGTTTTTAAAAATTTTTTCTGTTGTTCCAACCTCAATAAGTTTTCCTAAATGAAAAAAACCTGTTTTTTGGGAAACTCGTACCGCTTGTGACATGGAGTGCGTAACAATCACAATAGTAAAACTTTGCTTAAGTTCATCAATTAGTTCCTCTATTTTTGCTGTCGCAACAGGATCTAATGCTGAACAAGGTTCATCCATTAAAATAACTTCTGGGTTAACAGAAATTGCTCTTGCTATACACAATCTTTGTTGCTGTCCTCCAGACAGACTTGTTCCTGGTTCCTGCAATCTATCTTTGACTTCATTCCATAGTGCAGCTTTTTTTAAACTATTTTCTACGATAGCATCAAGATCATCCTTGGTTTCAGCTATTCCATGAATCTTGGGTCCGTAACAAACATTATCATAAATACTTTTTGGAAAAGGATTGGGTTTTTGAAAAACCATTCCAACTTTTTCTCGTAAACTCACAATATCTATTCCTGGTTCATAAATATTTTTTTCATCAATTTTAATTTCCCCTTCAACTCTACAAATATCAATCACATCATTCATGCGGTTAATACATCGAATAAAAGTTGATTTTCCACAACCAGAAGGTCCAATTAATGCAGTCACTTCATTTTGATTTATATCTAAAGAAATATCAAAGAGAGCTTGTTTTTGACCATAAAAAACATTTAAATGGTTTGCTGATATTTTAATTTTTGTATCTGTCATTAAATCCATTTTTTTTCAAATTTTTGTCTCGCGTAAACTGCTATTGAATTCATAATAATTAAGAAACCTAATAAAACCATTATAGTAGCAGAAGTTTTTTCTACAAACCCTCTTTCCGCAGATTCTGACCATAAATAAACTTGGATTGGAAGTGACGCTGACGGATCTAAAGGACTACCTGGAACTTGAACTACAAAAGCGACCATTCCAATAAGCAATAAGGGAGCAGTTTCACCAAGAGCTTGGGCCAAACCAATAATAGTTCCAGATAAAGTTCCTGGCATTGCCAAAGGAACAACGTGATGAATAACTGATTGAACTTTTGATGCTCCTACTGCCAGTGCGGCCTCACGAATTGAGGGTGGCACTGCTTTTAATGAAGCCCTACAAGGAATAATAATTCTAGGCAAAGTCATTAAGGCAAGTGTAATTCCTCCAACTAGCGAGGTAGATCTTGGTAATTCAAATACATTTAACAAAATTCCAAGACCCAAAAGTCCAAATACAATGGAAGGAACGGCTGCTAAATTGTTTATATTAATTTCAATAAAATCCGTAAATTTATTTTTTGGCGCAAATTCCTCCAAATAAACTGCTGCCAATAAAGCTATCGGAAAAGCAATAATTAAACATACTAGTATTGAAAAAAATGATCCTAGCATTGCACCACCGATCCCAGCAATTTCTGGATTCCTTGAGTCTCCATTAGTAAAAAAATAATTATTAAAAACTTTATTTATTTTTTTCTTCTCTAGTAATTGATCATAAATTTTTAACTGAAAGTTTGAAATTTTTCTTCGGTTTTCTGGAATATCTCTTTGATAATTTCCTTTATGTAACTGATCTAAGTCTGATGCAGCTGTAATGTTTAAAGTAATTACCTTATTTAAAATATCTGGATTAGCCTTAAAATACTTTTTAACTTCAAATTCAAAATCAGATGTGAATAGTTTGATTAACTGCTTTTCTTCGTCTCTATTGGAAGTAGGAAAAACTTTTAAAATATGCTGAAGTGTAAAATCATAAAAATCAATATCTTCTATTTCCTCTTTAGTTGGCTGCTTTGATATATTTAATAATTTATGGTCGAAATTTAATTCTAATTGAATACTAGTTTTTACAAAAGCACTGGTACCTTCAGACAAAACTTTAAATACCAATAGTCCAACAAAAGTTAAAGCTAAACAAATAGAAATAATTCCATAGCTTTTAAACCGTTTTTCTGAAGCATATCTTTTTTGTAACCTTTGTTCCTTAGTCATATTTTTCTCGGTATTTGTTCACCACGCGCAAGGCTATGAAGTTTAAAATTAAAGTAACTGCAAACAAAGTTAATCCCAAAGCAAATGCAGCTTGTGTTTTTGCACTAGTAAATTCTTGGTCTCCAACTAAAATCATAACTATCTGAGTGGTAATTGTAGTTGTTGAATCTAGTGGGTTTATAGTTAAGTTTGCCGCCAGTCCTGCCGCCATAACCACAATCATAGTTTCACCAATTGCTCTTGATACAGCCAATAAAATAGAACCTATAATTCCTGGCAATGCAGCTGGTAATACTACCTGCCTAATTGTTTCAGACTTGGTTGCACCCAACGCGTAAGAACCTTCTCTTAAAGATTGTGGAACTGCATTAATTACATCATCGGATAAAGAGGAGACAAAAGGAATAATCATGACACCCATCACTAATCCTGCAGCTAAAGCGCTCTCTGATGAAACTTCTAGACCAAAAGTATCTCCCACTCCTTTAATTAAAGGACCAACTGTTAGTGCAGCAAAAAAACCATACACAACTGTAGGAATTCCAGCCAATATCTCAATAATAGGCTTTCCAAATTTTCTTAAGGTAGGGCTGGCATATTCAGCTAAATAAATTGCGGAAAATAAACCGATAGGCACAGCAACTGACATTGCAATTAAAGCAATAAAACCCGTACCAGCAAATAAAGGAATGGCGCCAAATGCTTTTCCTAATTCCTTTGATTGTTCCGCTGTTAATCTAACCGAAGCATCTCTCACAAATGCTTTCTGCGGACTCCACTCTAGGCCAAATAAAAAATCAAAGAAATTAATTTGACTAAAAAACTTTATACTTTCTAATAATAATGAAAAAATAATCCCTGCAGTCGTTAATACAGCAATTACAGAGCTAAAAATTAAAACTATTTTAAAAATTAATTCTACTCCTTCTCTTGCATGAATATTATTTTTAATTTTTTTAAAAGCTATTAACAAAAATCCAATAACTGTTGTTAAAATTAAAACGATTTTAGCATTTTGTGCGATGGATATGAATGATGCATACTTAGCTGCTCCAATTTTGATTACATCAGGTGCTGAACCACCAAATGTTCCTAAATAAAATGATTTTATTTTTTGATAAGTTAAATTTAATTGTTCGGAATTTTCAGATGATGTTTGTTCTAAGCTGCTAATAATAAAATACTTTACAATAAAAGGCTCAAAAATTGTCCATAACAGAACAATCAATAATGCAGGTAGTGCGCACCATAATGATAAATAAAAACCATAAAAATGAGGTAAGGCTTTTGGTTTAAATTGATTTATAGATGCAATTTTTTTTATTTGAGATTTACCAAAAAAGAAACAAGAGACACTAAAAGCGATAATAAAAATTATTATTAATAAGTTCATCTTTTCATTTCTTACAATAGGTAAAGGCCGAACCACACAGGATCGGCCTTACCAGAATTCAAAAATGCAGTTAAACTTATAATTTTATGGGTATAAGCTTTGTAGCTGCATCTCTAGTTATTTTATATCTGTCCTTACTTAAAGGAACCAAACCAATATCAGTTAAGTATCCTCTGTCTCCCATTGCTTTAGAAGAAGTGAATTCTTTTAAGAATTCTTTAATTCCAGCAACTACTCCAATATGAGATTTTTTTACATAAAAGAATAATGGTCTTGCAATAGGATAAGAATAATTTTGAATACCCTCTAAGCTAGGTTTTACTCCATTTACTGCAGAGGCTTGAATTTTATCTTTATTGCCAACTAAATAGCTGTAACCAAATAATCCAAACATTTCTGGATCAGCAACTAATTTATTAACCATTAAAGTATCATTTTCACCACCCTCAATTGCTAGGCCATCTTCTCTAAAATGTACGCAAGCTTTTTTACTAGATTTTGCTTTCTTTGCTTCAAAAGCAGCTTTTGCAACTTTAGAACAACCTTTGCCCATGACTAAAGACTCCCAAGCATCTCTTGTTCCAGAAGTTGGTGGGGGAACCATAATTTTGATACCAAAGTCTGGTAGACTTTTGTCAATCTGACTCCATTTTGTATATGGATTTTTTACGATTTTTCCATCTACATCTACTTCTTTTGCTAAAGCTCTCCATAATTGCTCTTTAGTAAAACTTACATCTTTTGCTTTTAATGAATGAGCAAAAACAATTCCGTCATTACCAACTACAATTTCAATAATATCTTTCACACCATTTTTAGCGCATAAAGATTTTTCACTATCTTTAATAGCTCTTGATGCATTAGTAATGTCTGGATGTTGCGTTCCCACTCCAGCACAAAATAATTTCATTCCTCCGCCAGTTCCTGTGCTTTCAATAACTGGAGTTTT
>JAYONI010000041.1:0-5403 GCA_038121265.1 Candidatus Pelagibacteraceae bacterium
TGGATTGGTAAAAAGAAACTAGTTGATAGCGATAAAAGCTAATTTTATAAGAACAATTTAAGCTATTTAAATTAATTTATATCACTTATACTTTTCTCAAATAATATAAGAGGAGTATAAAATATGAAGATTATAAATTTATCTAAAATACTAATTATTTTATCTTTAGTATTTGGTTTTTCATCAGCTTCAGCCAATACAATCAAATGGTCAATGGCTGGTGATAGTTTAACTTTAGATCCACATGCGCAAAATGAGGGTCCAACTACACAAGTATCAAGACAAGTTTATGAGGCATTAGTTACCAGAGGTATTGATATGTCTATTGGACCACAACTAGCTACTAAGTGGAAAGCAGTTGATCCAACAACTTGGTATTTCTTTTTAAGAGAAGATGTAAAATTCTCTGATGGAACACCGATGACTTCAGAAGACGTTGTTTTTAGTATTATCAGAGCACAACAACCAACTTCAGATTTTAAAGAATATATTAGTTCAATTGCTTCAGTAAAAGCCATTGATGATTATACGGTTCAAATAAAAACTAAAGAACCAAATCCAATTCTTTTAAATCAATTATCTAATATCTTTGTGATGTCTAAAAAATGGGCAGAAAAACATTTTGCACTAGCACCTCAAAATTGGGGAGCATCACAAGAAACTTATGCTTCTGTAAACGCAATGGGAACAGGACCTTTTGAAATTACTTTAAGAGAACCGAATACCAAAACAGTATTTAAAAAGAATACTAAATGGTGGGGAGATGTAGAGCATAATTTAAAGTCTGTTGAATTAATTCCAATAGCAAATGCGGCCACTAGAGTTGCAGCTTTATTATCAGGTGAAATTGACATTGTAACTGATGCACCGGTCCAAGATCTTGGAAGAATAAGTTCTTCTGGTGATCACAAAGTTGAAAGTACTCCTCAGATGAGAACTATTTTTCTAGGAATGGATCAAGCTGCAGATCAATTAAGATCTGGAAATACAGGAGACAACCCTTTCAAAAAGAAAGAAGTTAGACAAGCTCTTTATCAAGCAATTGATATTGAAGCAATTAAACAAAAAGTGATGAGAGGAAATAGTGCTCCAGCGGGAATAGTGACTTTCCCTGGTGTGACAGGTTATACACCAGAGCTTGATAAAAGATTGCCATTTGATCCTGAAGCTTCAAAAAAACTTTTAGCAGATGCCGGTTATCCAAATGGTTTTGAAGTAGAACTAAGATGTCCAAATGACAGATATATTAATGACGAAGCTATTTGCACAGCAGTTGTTGGTATGCTTGGAAAAGTAGGTGTAAAAGTAAATTTAAATTCTCAAACTAAAAGTATTCACTTTAAAGAACTTGGTGAAAAAAAAGGAGACTTTTATATGCTTGGTTGGGGAGTTCCTACTTTAGATAGTCATTACGTATTTCATTACTTATATGATACTGGAGCGAGCTGGAATAAAGCTAACTTTAGTAATGCAAGAGTTGATGAACTTATCAAAGTTATGGAAGGTGAAGTTGATTTAGATAAAAGAAATGCTGCAATTGCTGAAGCTTGGCAAATTGTAAAAGATGACATTACTTATCTACCTTTACATCATCAGGTTATTGCTTGGGCTTCTAAAAAGAATGTAAATGTTCCTATTAGACCTAACAACGAACCTTTGTTCAGATTTTCGAGCAAAAATTAAAAAAATTAAAAAACATAAGCCCTTTATATTATAAAGGGCTTATGTACATTAAAAATTTCTAAAATTGGCGATATATTTTTTTAAAAGATTAATTCAATCGATCCTAGTAATGCTAGTTGTAGCATTTGTATCTTTTTCACTTTTTACCTTTGTAGGAGATCCAATCAACAATATGGTTGGTGAAGAAACATCTGAAAAAGAAAGAGCAGAATTGAGAGTTACACTTGGGTTAAATGATCCAATCCCTGTTCAATTTGTAAGATTTATTAAAAATGCATCAAAAGGAGAATTTGGTATTTCTTATCAACTTAGAAGACCTGTTTCAGAATTAATAACTGAGAGACTTCCAGCTACATTGGAATTGGTATTTGTTTCAGCAATAATTGCTTTAGTATTAGGAATTATATTAGGAGTATATACAGGTATTAACCGAGATAGTTTCACGAGCAATATAATTCTAGGAGTATCTTTATTAGGAGTATCATTACCAACTTTTGTAATTGGAATACTTTTAATATATCTTTTTTCAGTCATATTAGGGATTCTACCATCCTTTGGTCGTGGTGAAGTTGTAGATCTAGGTTTTTGGAAAACAGGTTTCTTAACTTTGTCGGGCCTCAAAGCAATTATATTACCGTCAATTACATTAAGTCTATTTCAAATGACTTATATTATTAGATTAGTAAGAGCAGAAATGATGGAAATTTTGCAAACAGATTATATTAAATTTGCAAGAGCCAGAGGAATTAGCGAAAATAAAATACAGTATCGTCATGCTCTAAAAAATGGCTTAATTCCTGTCATTACTATTGCAGGGATTAACATTGGAACATTAGTAGCATTTTCAATTATTACTGAAACGGTATTTCAATGGCCTGGGATGGGATTTCTCTTTATTCAAGCTGTTAAATTTGTCGATATTCCTATTATGTCCGCATATTTGGTATTTATTGCATTTATATTTGTCATGATAAATTTCATTGTAGACATACTTTATTATTTTATTGATCCGAGAATAAGAATTAAAGGAACAGAATAAAATGCAAGATCAAAATTTATCATTTATTAATAAAATTATTGATAGTGATATTTTTTTTAGTTTTAAAAAATCTCCAACTGCAATTATTTCAAGTTTAATTTTATTAATTATATTTTTCTGTTCTTTTTTTGTAGAGATTATTGCTCCCTATAACCCTTTTGATCCCTCAAGTTTATCATTAATGGATGCATTTACACCTCCTTCATGGTCTGAGGGTGGAACTATAAATTTTATTCTTGGTACGGATGGACAAGGAAGAGATATGTTATCAACAATTTTATACGGTTCACGAATTTCATTGATTGTCGGTTTTTCAGCTATTCTATTTAGTTTGATCCTTGGAGTTACTTTGGGTTTAACAGCTGGTTATTTTGGTGGAAGATATGAAATGTTTGTAATGAGAATTACAGATGTACAATTAACTATTCCAAGCATTTTAATGGCTTTATTAGTTGATGGAATTGCACGTGGAATTATTTCAAGAGAGTTACATGATCAAATGGCAATTTATGTTTTAATTTTTGCTATTGGAATTTCAGAATGGCCACAATTTGCAAGAGTTTCACGAGCAGCAACACTAGTTGAAAAAAATAAAGACTATGTTTCAGCATCAACTATTATTGGTGTTTCAAATTTAATGATAATGCTTAGACATATATTACCAAATATTTTAAGACCAATTTTGGTTATTGGGACAATTGGTTTAGCTTTAGCAATTATAGCAGAGTCTACATTAAGTTTTTTAGGAGTAGGGGTACCACCTACAACTCCATCTTTAGGAACCTTAATTAGAATTGGCAATGATTTTTTATTTTCTGGTGAATGGTGGATTACTTTTTTTCCAGCAATTTTTTTAGTGCTTTTAGCTTTTTCAATAAATCTTTTAGGAGACTGGATGAGAGATACGCTTAATCCAAAATTAAAATAATGAGTTTTTTAAAAATTAATAACTTATCAGTTAACTATATTATGAGAAAAGAAACTGTTTTTGCTGCTCAGAATGTTAAATTTGATGTTAGCAAAGGAGAAATATTAGGCCTAGTTGGAGAGTCTGGCTCTGGAAAAAGCACAGTTGGTAATGCTATTATTAATTTAATTGATGAGCCTGGAAAAATTTCAGAAGGATCAATTTTTATTGATAATATTGATATTTATAAAGATCCAAAAACAATAAAAACTCTTAGAGGAAAAAAAATTGGTATAATTTTTCAGGATCCTCAAACTTCGTTAAATCCATTATTAACAGTTGGAGAGCAATTAATTGAAACTATTCAAACTCACTTAAGTTTAAATAAAAGAGATGCAAGAAGTAAGGCAATCAGTTTATTAAAAGAAGTTGGTATCAAAGATGCGGAAAATAGATTTGATAATTATCCGCATCAGTTTTCAGGTGGAATGAGACAACGTGTAGTAATTTCGTTAGCTTTATGTTGTGAGCCAGAATTATTAATTGCAGATGAGCCAACAACAGCTCTTGATGTTTCAATTCAATCTCAAATTCTTGACTTAATAAAAAATTTAACAAAAAAAAGAAATCTAGCAGTTATATTAATCACACATGATATGGGGGTGATTGCTGAAACTACAGATAGAGTTGCAGTTATGAAAAAAGGTATTTTAGTTGAAATAGGACCAACAAAAGAAGTACTGGGCAATCCTAAAGCAGAATACACAAAAAGTTTAGTAAGTTCTGTTCCACCAACAAATAAAAAAATTAAAAGATTTAACGTAATCAATAAAATCAGTGAAAATGACAATCAGCTTAATTTAAAAATTTTAAATAGATGGCAAAAGAAAGAATTGATAGATCAAAATTTGATTGAAGTTAAAAATCTTAAAAAATCTTTTCATGATGGTATTTTTTCTGAGTCCTCAAGTAATGATGTTATCGCTGTAGACGATGTAAGTTTTAATATTAAAGAGGGAGAGTCTTTTGGATTAGTAGGTGAGAGTGGCAGTGGTAAATCTACAATTGCAAAAATGATAGTAAATTTATTTAAACCAACAACCGGAGAAATTTATTTTGATAAGGTTTGTGTTAATAAAATCAAAGATAAAAATATTATGCTTAAGTTTAGAAGACAAATTCAAATGATTTTTCAAGATCCATATTCATCCTTAAATAGCAGAATGAAAGTTTATGACATTATTGCTGAACCTATAAGACTTCACAATACTCTTATAAAAAATAATGAATTAAAAGATTATATTAATGATTTATTAGAGTCTGTTGAGCTTACAAAAAAATCAGCTGAACGTTATCCTCATGAGTTTTCTGGCGGACAAAGACAAAGAATTTCAATAGCTAGGGCTTTAGCCACACAACCAAGATTATTAGTCTGCGATGAACCCACCTCAGCATTAGATGTAAGTATACAGGCTCAAATATTAAATTTATTAAAAGATCTTCAGGAACAATTAAATTTAACTATTTTGTTTATAAGCCACGATTTACCAGTAGTAAGACAAATGTGTGATCGAATAGGAGTATTAAGATATGGTAAATTGTGCGAAATATCTGAGACTGAAAACTTATTCTTAAATCCTTCAAATAGTTACACAAAAGAGCTATTAAATTTAATGCCTAAAATAGAGTCAATTTACGAAACTAGATAATCACTAAAACGCTAATTTTATAAGAAAAAAATACCGAAATATTTTGCAAAATCTATCATTGATTG
>JAYONI010000042.1:0-5394 GCA_038121265.1 Candidatus Pelagibacteraceae bacterium
ACAATACACCAAGCAAACCCTTTGCCTACCCAGGTGCTTAAAGATTCACAAAATTTTATGTAATTATTTATAAATTGCACAGTAGTTAATATAATTTTTTTTTTTAATTGAATATAAAAAAAAAGGGGGCTTTAAGGCCCCCTTTAATTTTAATTATATATTAGATTTTAACTTTAGTTGGGTCACCAAAGGCTCTAGTATATGCCAGTCTGTAATTAGGCTGGTTCATAAATAGATACTTCATGACTTTTTTAGCATACGCTTGTTGAGATACTACAATCTCATTAAACAATGCATCTTTTCTAAAGTCTTTCATCACCACATCCCACGCAGCTAATTGAGCGTCAAGAATAGCATCAGATGTTTGATACACATTTACTTTATGCTCGTTCATTAGTTTTCCAAGGTCATTGGAATATCTAACTAGTGCTAAGTA
The DNA here is from genome assembly GCA_038121265.1 of Candidatus Pelagibacteraceae bacterium. Classification (GTDB taxonomy): domain Bacteria; phylum Pseudomonadota; class Alphaproteobacteria; order Pelagibacterales; family Pelagibacteraceae; genus IMCC9063. The sequence continues at coordinate 437 of JAYONI010000042.1, forward strand.
GTAGTTTGCTGAGTTTGCAGCTTCCGCAGCATGCTTAAGAATAGCTTGATGCGCAGGTGATAAGCTGTTGTATTTCTTTTTGTTGAACTGCATCTCAAACATCTCTTGAGACTGGTGGAAGCTTCCTAAGTGATAATGCTTAGAAACGTCTTGCATACCAAAGTCTTTATCAGATGTTGGATTGTTAAATTCAGCAGCGTCAATCAAACCAGTTTTCATAGCTGGTTGAATTTCACCACCTGGTAATTGTCTAACAACCATTCCCATTTTCTGAAGAACGTTTGTAGCTAATCCCACAGTTCGGTATTTCATACCTTTAACATCTTTCACAGTTTTCACGTTCTTTTTGAACCAACCGAAAGGCTGTGCAGGCATTGGCATAGCAAAGAAACCTACTACGTCTAGACCAATTTTTGCTAAAGTCTTTTCGTATAAAGCTCTTCCGCCACCTTCTTCAATCCATCCAATTAATTCCATAGATGAGAATCCATAAGAAGGACCTGTACCAAATAAAGAAGCTGCAGCATTTTTTCCGTACCAATATGCTGTAACAGAGTGAGATGCATCAACTACACCTTTACTAACTCCGTCTGCAATTTCCGCTGTTTTTAAAACTGCTCCAACTGGTAAAACCTCAATTGAAAGGCTTCCACCACCCATAGCATTTACTCTGTCTCCATATTGTTTCGCCATCTCCAAGAAGATACCGCCACCCCATGCAGCTTGCATTTTCAACTTCACTGTTTTTGCGTGAGAAGCTGAATAAGCACCAACGTTAGGCATAGCTACAGCTGCTGCTGCTGCTGCACCCGTTACCGCTGCTGCTTTAAAAAATTTACGTCTTGAACTAGACGCAATTGTTTTTTTTGACATGTTTTTTTCTCCCATGTTAGTAGTTAAATTTAACTATCGCATATAAACAAATTAAGCTGTGGGAGTCTAAAAAAAAATTTTTTGCATTCGCAATATGTTTATGTACAAAAAACCCTATTTTTTATGATTTTAATGAAAATTAATTAACTTTATCCCGAGGTGTTTTTCCTGAAAAGAAATTTTCAAGATTATCAATAGCCCTATCACCCATATCAATTCTAGTTCTTTTAGTAGAACTACCCAAGTGTGGAAGTAAAAATAAATTATCTAATTGTAAATATTCTTCGTTAATTTTTGGCTCTCCATTATAAACATCTAAACCAAGTGCAAATATTTTTCCGCTTTTCATGGCTTTAATCATCGCGGCATCATCAATGATGTCTCCTCTGGCTGCATTTGCAACAACTGCTTTATCTGGAAGAAAATTTATTGTTTCTTCATTTAATAAATTTGTTGTTTCAGCTGTAGCAGGACAATTAATAGATAAAAAATCACTTTGAGAAAAAAGAGATTTTATATTGTCATGATAAGTTGCTCCTAATTCTAAATCTGGACTAAGCTTACTTCTATTATGATAATGAATTTCCATTCCGAAACCTCTTGCTCTTTGTGCTACCGCTCTTCCAATTCTTCCCATTCCTAAAATACCTAATCTTTTATTAGACATTTGTTTTCCCATTAAAAAATTTGTCGACCAATTCCAACTTTGAGTTTCGGCATGTTTTCTTCCTTCATAAGCTCTTCTTGAAGCTCCTAATAAAAGTAAAATAGAAATATCAGCAGTGGCATCTGTTAGCACTTCTGGAGTATTCGTAACTGTAATTCCTTTTTGCTTAGCTGCATCAACATCAACATTATTATAACCAACAGCATAATTGGCTATGATTTTTACAGAACTTGATAATTGATCAATAATTGCTTTATCAAATTTATTTCCACCTATGCACAATATGCCATCACAATCTTTCGATTGATTGATTAATTCCTCAGAGGATAAAATGTTATCTGCTTTATTTAATTTTGCATCAAATAATTTTTTTACTCTTTCTTCATTCTCGGGAAGTAAATTTCTTGTGACTAATATTTTTTTCATAAATTAAATAGAAGTTGGTTTGTTACCACCAGTAAACCAATCTAACAACTCTACTGTATGAACAATAGGTGTTTGGGTACCTGTAGCGATTTGGGTTATACAGCCAATATTTCCTGCAGAAATAAAATCGGGCTCAATTTTATTAATATTTTCAACTTTTCTTTTTAATAATTCTTTGGCCATTGTTCCCTGCAACAAATTATAAGTTCCTGCTGACCCGCAACATAAATGTCCATCGGGAACTTCTAGAATGTCATTACCTGACTGCTTTAATAAATTCATCGGCTGTACATGCACCTTTTGCCCATGTTGCATGGAACATGCAGAATGATAAGCAATTTTATATTTTTTTTCTTGTGGCACAAAATTTAGTTTAATATTTTTTCCAAGATACTCCGTTATATCTTTTGCTAACTCTGAAATATGTTTAGCTTTTTTACGTAATTCTTTATCAGGATGATCCTTAAAAATAAAACCATAATCTTTTAACGTAGTTCCACATCCAGATGTATTCACTAGGATTGCATCAATAGGCTGTTTAGAACAAATTTCAGACCAAGCATTAATATTTTGCACAAAAGATTTATGCGCTAACTTTTCTTTTCCTAGATGATGGTTAAGAGAGCCACAACAACTAAGTTCTTGAGCAACATGCACTTCGACACCATGTCTATTTAAAATATTAATAGTTGAGTCATTAATTTGAGGTGAGATAACTTTTTGCACACAACCAGTTAATAAAATAACTCTAGCATAGACTTTTCCTTCAGGACTATAGACTTTTTTTACTTTATGCTGAGGCTTGGGAAAAGAAGTGGGCATTAAAGAAACCATATCTTTTAATTTAGCAGGAAGTAGAAATGTTAAGGGTTTAATTAATTTAACTAACAACCCCATTGTTAAAAAAACATTTGCTCTTGGAAGAATATAAGAAAGAATATTTCTTAAATTTCTATCAAACCAAGGTCGCTTATAATTTCTTTCAATATGATTTCTACCATGATCAATTATATGCATATAATTTACGCCAGATGGACAAGTCGTCATACACGCATAACAAGATAGACATCGGTCAATATGCTTAACCACTTTTTCAGTGGGTGCCTTGTTATTTTCAATCATATCCTTGATTAAATAAATACGACCGCGAGGACCATCCAATTCATCTCCGAGCACTTGGAAGGTTGGACAAGTGGCATTACACATTCCACAATGAACACATTTTCTCAATATTCCTTCTGTATTTTTAACTTCAGGATTTTGTAATTGTTTTTTTGTAAAATTAGTTTGCATTATATTCCTGCGTATATTTTTCCTGGATTTAAAATACTTTTTGGATCAAAACTATTTTTCACTTTAGCTGATAAAATTTTAATATTTTCATCATTACTTGAAATGAACAAACCAGTTCTTCGGTAGTTTAAATCTGCCTTTACCACTGTAATATGTCCACCATGCTCCATACAAAATTTTTTTATTTTTTCTAAAATTAAAAATGAAGGATCTGTATTGTCAATTTCCATCCACACCAATCCTCCTGCCCAATCTAAAAAATATTTATTATTGATTCTTAATATCGGATCTTCCGCAAAAGTGCTAACAAACTTAGAAGTAACTGATGGAGGTAATGAAATTTTTGCAATGAGATTAGGACTGTTACTAAAACACTCTAAATTTGCAGTAATTTTCCAAAACAAATTGGATTGATATACTTCAAGAACCGTTTGATCGTTATATTCAGAAAAAATTTTTTGTAAGTTTTGTATTCTCTCATTTACAGACTGTTTTGGTCCTTCAATTCTCAAAGCAGTCACGGAAGAAGTATTTTTAACGTCGTTTAAGCGTAAAAATTTAATATTGTTTGATGGGTAATAACAAGCACCGGAAATCTCTAACGATGTTTTTAAAACTTGTGAAAAAATCTTTGAAGCATTCTCAAAGCTTTGTCCATGAATAATGAGCGTCTCACTATGTTCAGGTTCTGGCGTTACTTTTAAAATAACCTCTGTTAAAACAGACAAGGTTCCATATGAACCTGCTAGTAATTTGCTCAAATCATAACCAGTTACATTTTTGACTACTGTCCCTCCAGATTGAATACTTTCTCCTTTGCCATTGATAGCGGTAAAACCCAACAAGTGATCTCTTAAAGCTCCAGATTTAAATCTTCTCGGACCAGATAAGTTACAAGAAACAGTTCCTGCCACTGAACCATAATTCGATTTGCCAGAATACAAATAACCTAAATCTACCGGCTCAAATCCTAATGTTTGTTTATTTTTTTTTAAAGCCTCTAAAATTTCGAGAAGTGGAGTGCCTGCCTTTACTTTTATATAAAGCTCCTCTGGAGCATACTCAACAATCCCGGTATTTTTTCTTAAATCTAACGTCTGAGAACATTGAATACTCCTACCAATTGGCTTTGTATTTAACGTTGATATCTCAATAGGTCGACTTGCTTGAAAACAATCATACACATACTGCGCAATCTCAACTTCATTTACAGGTTGATAAATCTCAGACATTAAAATCTTGGCAGGTTTGGAAATCTTGTTTTTCCTTTATGGATATGAACTCTTCCTTCTTCAGCACATCGATGTAAAATAGGAAATACTTTACCTGGATTTAATAGATTTTTTTCATCAAAAGCTTTTTTTAAATTGAGCTGTTGCTGGATATCATCGTTATTAAACATCTCACACATTAAATCTCTTTTTTCAATTCCTATCCCATGTTCGCCAGAAAGTACTCCTCCAACCTTTACGCAATATTTTAAAATATCCGCACCAAAAGATTCTGCTTTTTTTAGTTCTTTAGAATTATTTGAATCAAACATAATAAGCGGGTGTAAATTTCCATCTCCAGCATGAAAACAATTTGCTACTCCTAAACCATACTTTTTTGAAAGACTTGCGATTTTATTTAAAACATCTCCAAGTTTTTTTCTTGGAATAGATCCGTCCATGCAAATATAATCTGGTGATATAACTCC
>JAYONI010000043.1:0-5343 GCA_038121265.1 Candidatus Pelagibacteraceae bacterium
ATGTTTAAAAAATATTCTGCCTTAATGAAAGATATGCCTCCAATTCATTTAAGAGATTTATTAGATTTTAGATCTAAAAAACAACCTATTTCCTTAGATCAGGTAGAGTCGGTTACTCATATTCGAAAAAGATTTGGCTCAGGTAGCATGTCTATGGGAGCACTCTCAAAGGAAGCTCATGAAACTTTAGCAATTGCCATGAATAGAATTGGTGGAGCATCATGTAGTGGAGAGGGTGGAGAGGATGAAAATAGATTTATACCAAGAGAAAATGGAGACAACGCAAATTCAAGAGTAAAGCAAATTGCTTCAGCAAGATTTGGAGTAACAGCTAAATATTTAAATCATTGTAATGAGATTGAAATTAAAATGGCTCAAGGGGCAAAACCTGGAGAGGGAGGTCAATTGCCAGGCTTTAAAGTAACAAAAGATATAGCAAAACTTAGGCATTCTACCCCAGGAGTTACATTAGTATCTCCACCACCCCATCACGATATTTACTCGATAGAAGATCTTGCCCAGTTAATCTATGATTTAAAGCAAATTAATCCTACAGCTAGAGTGGGTGTTAAGTTAGTTGCTTCTGCTGGCATAGGAACTATTGCAGCAGGTGTTGCTAAAGCAAAAGCTGATATCATTTTAATCTCCGGTCATAACGGAGGAACGGGAGCAACACCGCAAACAAGTGTTAAGTACGTTGGTCTTCCATGGGAAATGGGCTTAACTGAAACTAATCAAATTTTAACATTAAATAATTTACGACATAAAGTAGTTTTAAGAACAGATGGTGGAATTAAAACAGGAAGAGATGTTGTGATGGCTGCCATGATGGGAGCAGATGAATTTGGTATAGCTACTACAAGCCTAGTTGCAATGGGATGTATTATGGTCCGACAATGTCATTCAGATACTTGTCCAGTTGGAATATGCACACAGAATGAAGAGTTGAGAAAAAAATTTACCGGAACTCCAGAAAAGGTTGTAAATCTCTTTACTTTTATTGCAGAAGAGGTGAGAGAAATTTTGGCTGAACTAGGATTTAAAACGTTAGATGAAGTAATTGGTAGAACTGATTTATTAAGACAAGTTTCAAGAGGAGCTTCTAATCTAGATGACTTAGATTTTAATCCACTATTAGTTCAAGCAGACCCAGGTGATAATCCAAGATTTTGTAAAGATAAAATACGAAATGAAGTTCCTGATACTTTAGATAAACAAATACTTATAGATGCTTTGCCAATTATACAAAGCGGACAAAAAATAGAATTAAGTTACACAATAAGAAATACTGACAGAACAGTTGGGGCCAGGTTGTCTTCTCACTTAGTCACAAATTTTAAAGATAAAGTTTTTTCAGAAAACCAAATTAAAATAAAACTAAGGGGATCTGCAGGACAATCGCTTGGAGCTTTTGGTGTTGTTGGTTTACAATTTGAAGTTATTGGTGACTGTAATGATTATGTTGGAAAAGGTTTATCGGGAGCCACAATTGTTGTTAGACCACCTAGAGCTAGTGAATTAGAAACAGAAAAAAATACTATCATTGGTAATACAGTTTTATATGGAGCTACATCTGGTTATTTATTTGCTGCAGGTCAAGCAGGCGAAAGGTTTTCTGTTAGAAATTCAGGAGCAACAGCTGTAGTAGAAGGTGTGGGAACAAATGCCTGCGAATACATGACAGGTGGTTGTTCAGTAATTTTAGGTGAAATAGGAGATAATTTTGCAGCAGGTATGACTGGAGGCATGGCTTTTGCTTATGACCCAAGTGATAATTTAAACAATGTTATTAATCCTAATTCAGTAGTCTGGCAAAGAGTGGAAACAGAATATTGGGAAAATACTTTAAAAGCATTAATAGAAAAACATGTAGAAATGACAGGTTCTGAATATGCAAAAAAAATTATCTACAATTGGTCAGAAAACAAAAAAGATTTTTATCAAATATGTCCAAAAGAAATGCTGGATAAACTAGAAAATCCAATTACTTTTAAGGAGCTTGAAAAAAAAGCTGTCTAATTCGATTAAATTATTTTGCTTTGGATTTGGCTTATCAGCCCAGTACTTAGCTCGTCTATTAAATAAAAAAAATATTGAATTTGAACTATTTGGAACCTCCAGATCAAAAATTAATTTCAAAGAAAAGTCCATTCATCAATTTTATTTTGAGGATGATAGATTTGATGAAAATATTTTTTTAGCACTTCAAAAAGCTACACATGTATTGATTTCTACTCCTCCTCAAGTAGAAAAAAAAATTATTCATTTTTTTTTTGAAACTTTAAAAAATAATAAAAACTTACAATGGTTAGGATATTTGTCTTCCACAAGTGTTTATGGGAATCATGATGGAGGATGGGTTAATGAAAATTCTAAAACTAATCCAACTTCTCAGATGGGCATAAAAAGACTCGAAGCAGAAAAGCAATTATTGCAAACAAATTTACCTATTCGTATATTTAGACTTTCTGGAATTTATTCTAAAGAAAGAAATGTTTTAAAAAGGTTGCAATTAAATCAGGTAAAGATACCCAAAAATAATAGTCAACTATTTTCAAGAATTCATGTTGAAGATATAGCCGAAGCACTTTTTTTATCTTTTGAAAATTCTAAAAAAAATGAAATATATAACATCAGTGATGATTATCCATGTACCTATAGAGAGGTAGTAGAGTATGCAGCAGATCTATTGAAAATAACCAAGTTAGAAGAAATCTCTATTGACGAACTACAGAATGGTCCAGGTAAGGAATTTTTTCAAGATAGTAAAAAAGTAAGTAATGAAAAAATTAAAAAAACTGGGTTAGTATTGAAGTATCCAAATTATAAAAAAGGTTTACAAAATATATTTGAACAATCTTAACAATTGATTTGTAATCAAACCCAAATCTTTTTTTGTGGAAAGACTGTGATCTCCTTTATTTTGAAAAAAAATTTGAGTATCTTTTGAAATGAGCACTTTTGCTAGTTTAATAGAAAATTTTTTATTAACAGTATCATCCTTTAATCCATGAAATAAACGAATGGGGAAATTACAGTTTATTTTTTTATTCAAAATTAAAGATTGATTGCCACTTTCAATTAATTTTAATGAAATAGGATAAAAATTATCATAACTGCTTGGCATTTGATAAATTTGTCCAGAACGAATAAGGTTTTTTATTTTTCTACTAAAATTTTTCCACATTATTTCTTTGGTAAAGTCTGGTGCGGAAGCAATTCCAATAAAGCCTACAATTTTTTTTTTCAATTTTTTTATTAAGCAGGAGCCAATCCATGACCCCATAGAGGATCCAATAATAATAATTTTTTTTACTTTAATAACCTTTTCAATAATTTCTTTAGATTGGATAATCCAATCAGCAATTCCAAAGTCAGTAAATGTACCGCTAGATTTTCCATGACCTGTATATTCAAATGCAAGAAATGATATATCGGACTGTTTACATACATCTTTAAATTTTTTAACTTTGGTTCCGGTTAAATCAGACATTAAGCCATGTAAAAAAACAACAGCCAGTGGCTTTTTTCCATTTATAAATTGATATCTAATTTTTTCCTTTTTTTTAGTGAGAAAAAATTTAGTTTGTAATTTATTCATAAGATGTGCAATTTTTTATCACAAACTAGATGATTAAAAAAATAAGATTATTACAAGTCATTCCCAATATGGGAATAGGTGGAGCAGAAACGGGCTGCAGACACGTTGCAGAACATGTGCAAAGACATGGTGCTTTTTCAGCAATAATGACTTCAGGGGGTCATCAATTAGAATTTTTAGATAAAAGTATAAAAGTTTTTAAATGGCCCACATCTAAAAATATTTTTTTTATACTATTAAATATTTTTTATATTTTTTATCTTATAAAAAAAAATAAAATTAATATTGTTCATGCACGTAGTCGCGGACCTGCCTGGTCATGTTATCTTGCTTGCAAATTAAGTAATACGAGGTTTGTAACAACTTTTCATGGAACTTATAATTTTTCTTCAAGTATAAAAAAATATTATAATTCTATTATGATAAAATCAGATGTTACTATAGCTGGATCTGATTTTATTAAAAATCATATAAAGACTCATTATGATCAAACCACAAATATAAAGCTAATAAAGCGAGGTATAGATATTAATTATTTTAATCCTAATAATGTTAGCGATATTCAAAAAGAAAATTTAAGAAAACAAATTGGATTTTCCAATCAAAATTTTTTAGTCTTATTACCAGGAAGATTGACAGGCTGGAAAGGACAAAATTTATTTATTGAAGCAGCTAACTATTTAAAAAAAGAAAATAAATTATCCAATATTTTTTTTATTATTTTGGGAGGAGAAGATACAAAAAAAAATTATAAGCAACAACTAACCGATTTAATTTATTCATATAAATTAGTAGACAAAGTAAGAATGATGGAACCAATGAGTGATATGCCATTAGCCTATTCTTTTTGTAATTTAATTGTTTCAGCATCAATCGAGCCCGAAGCATTTGGAAGAGTAAGTGTTGAGGCACAAGCAATGGAAAAGCCTATTTTAGCAAGTGCAATTGGAGGTTCCAAAGAAACAATTATAGATCAAGAGACGGGCTGGGTTATAGAACCAAACAATATTCACGCGCTTGCAAATAAAATTTTTGATATATCCAAGATGGATTCTGAAAAACTTTCAGCCATGGGTAAACTTGGAAGAAAAAATGTTTTACAACATTATACGCAGGATCAGATGTGTTTAAAAACACTAGAAATTTATCAATCATTAGTTTATTAAAATCTGCAATGATCAAAGCTCAAAATTTATGCCAGTAATTCAACTTCCGGATGGAAAAAAAATATCTTATGACAAATCTGTAACAGGTTATGACATTGCAAAAGATATAAGTATATCGTTAGCAAAAAAAGCTTTAGCAGTTCAGGTTAATGATGATTACAAGGATTTATCTGTAGAAATTAATAATGACTCAAAAGTTAAAATTATTACCTTAGAGGATGATTATGCCTTGGAATTGTTGAGGCATGATTCTGCTCACGTCATGGCTATGGCAGTTCAACAATTGTATCCTGGAACACAAGTTACAATCGGTCCTGTTATTGAGAATGGTTTTTATTACGATTTTGCCAGAGAAGAACCATTTACAGATGAAGATCTATCAAAAATTGAAAAAAAAATGGTTGAAATAATTGATCAAGATCCAAAAACTAGAAGAGAGGTTTGGGAAAGAAAAAAAGCAATAGAACATTTTAAAAATATAGGAGAAAGTTATAAAGCCGAGTTGATAGATGCAATTCCTGGAAATGAGGAAATCTCAATTTATTTTCATGGCGATTGGCATGATTTATGTAGAGG
>JAYONI010000044.1:0-5095 GCA_038121265.1 Candidatus Pelagibacteraceae bacterium
ACATGCTCTTTAATTCCAAAGCTGTAATTTGCATCTTTATCAAAACTATCAGGATTTAATCCTTTAAAATCTTTTATTCTTGGTAATGCCATATTGATTAATCTATCTAAAAAATAATACATATTATTTTTTCTTAAAGTTACCTTAAGTCCCATTGGTATATTTTTTCGTGTTTTGAAATTTGCTACAGCTTTCTTTGACTTGGTTAAAGTAGGCTGTTGACCAGTCAAATTGGCTAAATCGGTCTGAATAGCTTTTAATATTTTACTATCACTTGCATCTAAACCTAATCCCATATTTAAAACAATTTTTTCAATTTTTGGAACTTGCATCGCGTTTTGTATTCCCAAATGTTGTTTTAATGCTGGAATAAATTCTTCCTGATATATTTTTTTTAATCTAGGTATCATTTTTTATTTTTTCTTTTTTGTTTCTTTTTTTTCTTTCGTATCTACTTTTTTTTCATCTTTTTTCTTAGTCTCAGCAGTTTTTACTAAAGATAAATTTGATAAATGAATTGATTTTTCAATACTAACTATTCCACCTTTGTTTTCTTTAGTTGGCTTTTGATGTTTTTTAACAAGATTTAACCCTTTAATAATTGCTCTTTTGTTCACAAATCCTTTTTTAGATTGCATGCTAACAATTTCTAAAATTTCCCCTGTTTTGCCCCTTTCATCACCTGACAAAATTTTAACCGTATTTCCTTTTTTTAATTGAGCTTTCATTACAAAACCTCCGGTGCTAGCGAAATTATTTTCATATGGTTTTTTACTCTTAATTCACGCGTTACTGGTCCAAAAATTCTAGTTCCTATTGGCTCATTGTTTGCAGCAATTAAAACAGCAGCATTTGTGTCAAATTTAATGCATGAACCATCTGTTCTGCTAATTTGCTTTCTTGTTCTTACTACTACTGCTTTGTGCACATCGCCTTTTTTAACTTTTCCCTTGGGCATTGCATCCTTAATACTCACCACGATAATATCCCCAATCGAAGCGTATCTACGTTTTGAACCGCCCAAAACTTTAATACACTCAATTCTTTTTGCACCTGTATTATCTGCAACTTCTAATTCTGTTTGAACTTGGATCATTTGTTTGCCTCAATCACTTTCCATTTTTTAAGTTTTGAAATTGGTGCTGATTCAATTATTCTTACGTCGTCACCAATTTGAAAAGAACCAGTTTCATAATGTGCATGATATTTTTTTGTTCTTTTCACAACTTTTAATAACACTGGATGCCTAAATTTTCTTTCAACTTGCACCACAAGTGTTTTTAAATTTTTATTACTAACTACTTTGCCTTGTAAAATTCGTTTACTCATTTTTCTTTCTTCTTCTGATTAATAAATGTTAAAATTTTAGCTATAGTTCTTCGAACTATAGTAATTCTTGCACTGTTTGTAATTTGAGAATTCATTTTTTGTATTCTTAAATTAAACTTTTCTTTTTTAAAATTAGATAGCTCTTTTTCTAACTGGCTAACTGATAAATTTTTTAATTCTTTTGTTTTCATATTAAATATTCATATTTCTTTTAACAATTTTAGTTTTGATAGGTAGTTTTGATGAAGCTCTATCAAATGCTTCTTTAGCTACCACATCACTCACTCCGTCAATTTCAAATATAATTCTTCCTGGTTTTACTCTGCATACATAATATTCAATATTTCCTTTACCTTTACCCATCCTGACTTCAATTGGTTTTTTTGAAACTGGAATATTAGGAAAAATTCTTAACCAAACACGACCTGCTCTTTTCATATGTCTTGTCAATGCAACTCGAGCTGCCTCAATTTGACGTGAAGTAATTCTTTCTGGCTCCATAGCCTGCAAGCCATGAGAACCAAAATTTATAGTGGCTCCACGTTCAGCTACACCGTGGATTCTTCCTTTGTGAGCTTTTCTATATTTTGTTCTAGCTGGCTGTAACATTAGTTTTTCTCTTCCTCTTTTTCACTTTCAATTTTTTTTTGTAAATCTTTTTTAAAAGTTACTCCTTTATAAATGTAAACTTTTATTCCAATAATTCCGTATGTTGTTAATGCCTCTGCTTCTGCGTAATCAATTTCCGCTCTTAAAGTATGTAATGGAACACTACCTTCTCTTAACCATTCTGTTCTAGCAATTTCATTACCCGCTAATCGTCCACTAATTATTACTTTGATGCCTTTAGCGCCTATTCTCATAGTTGATTGCATCGCTCTTTTCATTGCTTTTCGGTAAGCAATCCTTTTTTCAATTTGTTGAGCTATATTTTCTGCAACCAAATAAGCATCTAATTCTGGTTTTCTAATTTCTTTAATATTTACCGAAACTTCATCGGTAACAATTTTGCTAATATTAGTTTTAATTTTTTCAATATCCGAACCTTTTTTTCCAATTACAAAACCAGGTCTTGAAGTAAAAATGGTTACATTACATTTTTTTGTTGGACGTTCGATTAGTATTTTAGAAACTCCTGAATTTTTTATCGTTGAGTTAATATATTTTCTGATTTTGAAATCCTCAATTAAATACGTTCCATAATTACTTTTTTTAGCAAACCAAACAGAATCCCAAGTTCTGTTAATTTTTAATCTTACTCCAACTGGACTAATTTTCTGACCCATAATTATGCTCCCTGCATTGCTTCTTTTTTCTCAGAAACAATGATTGTTAAATTACTAAAGTGTTTTTTAATACTTGCAGCTCTGCCTTTTGCTCTTGGTCTAAATCTTTTTAAAGTTATTCCTTTACCCACATACGCTTCTTTAACTATTAATGAATCTATATCTAATTGATTATTATTTTCAGCATTTGCTACTGCAGATTTTATTGTTTTGATAATTTCTTTAGATACTCTTTTGTTATTAAATTGAAGATCTCTTAATACAACATCAACTTTTTTTCCTCTGATAGACTGAAGGATCTCATTTACTTTTCGCGTACCAGATCTTAGGTTGTTGTAAACAGCCTTTACAGTTGATAAATCTTTTTTAACTTTTGCCATTATTTACTATCCTTTTTTGCAGGTTCTGCTTTTTTATCTGCAGCAGTATGTCCTAAAAACTGTCTTGTTGGAGCAAATTCACCTAATTTATGTCCAATCATTTCCTCAGAAATAGTAATCGGGATGAATTTTTTTCCATTATGAATTTCAAATTTTTGACCAATAAATTCTGGAATAATTGTAGAATTTCTTGACCATGTTTTAATAGGTCTTTTTGAATCTGTTTCTTTTTGTTTTTCAACTTTTTTTATTAAACTAGGATGAACAAAAGGTCCTTTCCAAATAGAACGTGCCATAAATTACCTTTTCTTCTTTCTTGAAATAATAAACTGATCAGTTTTTTTATTATTTCTTGTTTTTAATCCTTTAGTTCCCTGACCCCAAGGTGTTACAGGATGCCTTCCTCCTGAAGTTTTTCCTTCACCACCACCATGTGGGTGATCTACTGGGTTCATCACAACTCCTCGTGATTGCGGTCTAATACCTAACCATCTATTTCTTCCAGCTTTACCAATTTTAACGTTTTTATTATCGATATTTGAAAGTTGTCCAATAGTAGCTCTACAATTAGATTTGATTTTTCTAACTTCTCCAGAGGCTAAACGAACTGTTGAATAATCTCCGTCATGACCCATAATTTGAGCTGATGATCCTGCAGATCTGCACAAAATTCCACCTTTTCCTGGAGTTAGTTCTATATTGTGAACACTAGTTCCGCCTGGAATATCAGATATTTTCATACAATTACCAGGTTTAATTTCTAATTTATCACCAGAAGAAATCTTATCTCCAACTTTTAAACCTTCTACAGCTAGTAAGTATGAAATAGTTTTGTCTTCATATTCAACTAGCATAATATTTGCACTTCTAAATGGATCATGTTCAAATCTTTTAATTTCAGCAACTGCGCCAAATTTGTTTCTAGCAAAATCAATAATTCTATATTTCTTTTTATGACCAGCACTTCTATGTCTAGAAGTAATTCTACCCTGATTATTTCTACCAACTGACCTATTAATTTTTTTAGTTAGAGTTTTTTCAGGTTTTCCTTTCCATAAATTAGAACGATCAACTAAGATTGTTCCTCTCATAGATTTTGTATAAGGTTTGTAATTTCTAAGTGCCATAATTAAATTCCCGCCGCAATATCAATGCTTTGACCTTCTTTCAAAGTAATTATTGCTTTCTTATATCCAGATTTTTTTCCCATTTTTCCTCTAACAAATTTTATTCTATCTTTTGAATTTAATGTGTTAATTTTTACTACATTAACTTTGTAAATTTTTTCTATACTTTTTTTAATTAATTTCTTAGATGCAGTCTTAGAAACTTTAAAGGTTACTTTATTTAAACTGCTAAGATTAGTACTTTTTTCAGTAATAACGGGTGTTAAGATAATATCGTATGCGAAATTTTCGTTACTCATTTGCTTAATCTTTCTTCTAATGATTTTAAAGCTTCTTTTGTAAAAAGAACTTTTTCAAATTTAATCAAATCATACACGTTCGTACCAACTACTTTTAATTTTTTAGTATTCGGAATATTTTTAATACTTTTTAAAAATTTTTCAGAAGCTCCTTCGTGATGAACAATCAATGCAGATTTTGAATTGATCTTTGTCAAAAAATTTTGAAATGATTTTGTTTTAAAATTTTCTAATTTCGGTTCGTCAAATACATTAACCGCTTTATTGATTGCTTTAGATGACAAAGCATTCATTAAGCCTAATTTTCTAACTTTTTTATTCAATTTAGAGTGAGCAGTCTTACCTCTGTGCCTTGGGCCATGTGCAATACCACCTCCAACAAAGATTGGAGCTGTAATATTACCATGTCTTGCACCACCTGATCCTTTTTGTTGAACAATCTTTCTTCTAGAACCTTTGACTTCACCTCGTGATTTTGTGTGTCCTTTTTTCTTCATTTGCTCATTCATCTGCCAATTAATAACAAGCTGAATTAAGTCTTTTCTTGGTTTTAATGAAAAAATTTTATCAGAAACTTCGTGGGTTCCTATTTTTTTACCTTCAATATTTATTTCTTCAATTTGCATATTAATCTTTCTTTTCTTCAGAATCTGCTTCATTGCTTTTTGCAGCTT
>JAYONI010000045.1:0-4797 GCA_038121265.1 Candidatus Pelagibacteraceae bacterium
AAAGTATTATTTTTACAGATATTGATAAAGACGGAACCAAGCAAGGTGTCAATCTAGAAGAGACAGTAAAATTAGCATCATTAAGTTCTGTCCCTGTTATTGCATCGGGCGGTGTAGCTAGTATGAAAGATATTCTTTCAATTCAACAAACCAACATCATTAAAGGAGTGATTGTAGGAAAAGCTATTTACGATGGTTCTATTAATTTAAAGGAATTGGTTAAAATAAGTTAAATGTTGAAAAAAAGAATTATACCATGTTTGGACGTTAAAGATGGAAGGGTAGTCAAAGGAATTAATTTTGTTAATTTAGTTGATGCAGGAGATCCAGTAGAGCAAGCAAAAGTTTATAGTGATAGTGGAGCAGATGAAATTTGTTTTTTAGATATTACCGCCTCTAATGAAAACAGAGATATATTATTAGACACAGTTCAAAAAACAGCCGAGCAATGTTTTGTACCTTTGACCGTTGGAGGAGGTGTTAGATCACTTCAAGACATAAGAAATTTGTTATTAGCTGGCGCAGACAAGGTTTCAATTAATACAGCTGCAATTAATAACCCTGATTTGATAAAACAAGCTGCTTTACAATTTGGATCTCAATGTATCGTAGTTGCCATCGATGCTAAAAAAACATCAGACCACAAATGGAATGTATTTACTCATGGTGGAAGAAACCAGACGGAATTAGATGCTGTAGAATTCGCACTATTAGCGCAAAATAACGGAGCAGGTGAAATTTTGCTGACATCGATGGACAAAGACGGAACTAAATCGGGGTACGATATAGATTTAACAAAAACCATTTCACAAACCTTGAGCATACCGGTTATAGCCTCAGGTGGAGTTGGAACACTAGAGCATATTAAAGATGGAATTGTAAATGGAGGAGCAAGCGCTGTTTTAGCTGCATCCATCTTTCATTTTGGAGAATTTTCTATCAAACAAGTAAAAGAATATTTGAAGTCACAAAGTGTTTCTGTAAGAATATAGCTATGTTTAAAACTTTAGAAGAATTAGTACAAATTATAAGGTCTAGAAAAAATGCTGATGCAGATAAGTCGTACACTAGTCAGTTGTTAAGTAACAAAAATTTAAGTCAGTCAAAAGTTGAGGAAGAGTTAAAAGAATTATTAGAGTCTATTCAAGATAATCACAATCAAGTTCATGAAGCAGCTGATTTAATTTATCACATTTTGGTATTATTAGAAGCGAATGAAATTAAAATTGAAGAAGTGATGACTGAATTAAAAAAAAGACAAAACAAATCTGGTCTACAAGAAAAAGCTAGTCGATAAAAATTATGACGTATGATCAAAATAATATTTTTGCTAAAATATTACGAGGTGAGATACCTTGTGATAAGGTTTATGAAAGTGATCATGCTTTGGCATTTAAGGATATCAATCCACAAGCTAAAGTTCATGTTTTAGTTATTCCTAAAGGCGCCTATGTAAATATGGATGATTTTTCACAAAACGCTAGCAGTGAAGAAATTACAGGACTTATAAGAGCGCTAGGAGAGGTAGCTAAGATTGTCGGTGTTTCAGAATATACATCAGGAAAAGGGTATAGATATATTGGAAATAATGGTTCAGATGGAGGTCAAGAAGTGCCTCATTTGCATTTTCATATTGTTGGTGGCGAACCACTAGGAAGAATGGTTTCTAAAAAATAATAATGGAACAAAAAGTTCAAAGATATTTTCTTGAAACTAAAAATAAAAAAGATCTAAATCCAGCAGTTTGTGGAATTTATAATTTAAAAATTTTAGAGCAAGGTAAGGACGATCCTCAATTTTGTAAATTTTTATATCAAAAAATAGGGGAGGATTTTCACTGGAAAGATAGACTTGCTTGGAGTTTGGCAGACTGGAAAAATTATTTAGATAATGAAAAATTAAGATTTTTTACAGCCTTTGTAGGTGAGGAGCCAGCTGGATATTATGAATATTTAAATCATGATGATATTCGTGAAGTAGAAATTACTTATTTTGGTATTTTTAAAAATTACTTTGGAAAAAAACTAGGTGGTTATCTTTTAACGCATGCTTTAGAAACTGCGTGGAAACATAATCCTAGACGAGTTTGGGTTCACACTTGTACCTTAGATCATCCCAATGCTTTGAGAAATTATATAGCTCGCGGAATGAGTATTTTTAAAAAGGAATTTGTAACTGTAGTTAATTAATTTCCTGAATTATTAGTATAATTGGGTATCTCAAATTTTTCACTGTTTTCAACGTTTATTTGCGGATTTAATACCCGAAAAGACACTTTCTGTTGATCATATCCAGTTGTTTCCCACCCATTAATGTTCAGGGTGGTTTGATCTATATATAATTTTACTGTTGAAACATTTTTATTAGCAAAAGTAATTACATATTGGTTATTTTTATTTTCAATATCTTGTAAATTTTGAATGTGCGTAAGAATTATTTCTTTATCTAATAAAGCTGTAAAAGGAGAATTTGAAACGCGGTAAGGATATACGCGTTTGTATTTTCTTTTAATAATAGCAAGTGTATTATTTTTAATAATAATTTCTTTTCCTTCATTTCCATCATACCTGCAAATTAATTTTTTTGGATATTGTAAAAAACAATTTCCTGTTTCAGAAGTGTCTTCTGTTTTTTGAATAAAATTAAATTGTAAATTATTTATACTGGTAAATTTTTTAGTAAGTTTATTAACAATTTCATTGTTATTTGCAGAAGCAAAACTTGAGGTAAAAAAAAATATAATGAAAATAAATCTAAACATTAAGATGGAAAAATATCTCTTTTTCCAGCATGATTGGCGGGGCTTATAATCTTGGCCTCTTCCATTTGATCAATAATTCTTGCTGCACGATTATATCCAATTTGTAATTTTCTTTGTAAATAACTTGTAGATGCTTTTCCTTCTAATTTAATTAACCTTACAGCTTCATCAAACAGTTCATCCTTGTCATTATTTGAAATACCATCATTTGACTGCTCATCTTTTTCTTGAATTTTGGTTACTTCATCAATGTAATCGGGACTACCTTGGGATCTAATAAAAGTTGTTATTCGTTCAATTTCCTCGTCCGAAACAAATGGACCATGAATTCGCACTACTCTGCTAGCCGATGACATAAATAACATATCTCCTTTTCCTAGCAATAATTCAGCACCCTGCTCTCCTAAAATAGTTCTGCTATCTATTTTAGATGTAACTTGAAAAGAAATTCTAGTTGGAAAATTTGCTTTAATTGTTCCTGTAATAACATCGACACTTGGTCTTTGTGTTGCCATTACAATATGAATACCAGCAGCTCTAGCCATCTGTGCTAGACGTTGAATATAATTTTCTATTTCTTTTCCTGCTATCATCATTAGATCAGCCATTTCATCTACGATAACTACAATGTAAGGAATTATTTTTTTAGGATCCTCTCCCATTTTTTCATTATATCCAGAAATATTTCGAACTCCTTCCTCTGTCATTCTTCGATATCTGCTTTCCATTTCGCCAACGACCCATTTCAAAGCGGCAGTAGCTTTTTTTGGTTCCGTAATCACAGGGCTTAATAAATGAGGAATTCCTTGATAAATTGATAATTCTAGCATCTTCGGATCTATCAAAATCAGCTTACAGTATTCTGGTTTGTGTTTGTATAAGATAGAAAGGATCAGCGTATTGATACAAACGGATTTTCCTGAACCGGTAGTTCCCGCTATCAATAAGTGAGGCATGCTAACTAAATCCCCCACTATAGGATAACCAGAAATACTTTTGCCTAAAGTAATTGGTAATCGAATATTTTTATTAGCAAATTCTTTGCTTGATAAAATTTCTTTTAAAGCAACAGGTTCAATATTTTTATTTGGGATTTCTATTCCAATAGTATTTTTTCCTGGGACAGTAGCGACACGAGTTGCAATGGAGCTAGTACTTCTTGCGATGTCATCTGACAAATTAATTATTTTTGAAGTTTTAATTCCTGCTGCAGGTTCAAATTCGTAAAGAGTAACCACGGGACCTGCGCTTACTCTTTTAATTTTTCCCATAATTCCAAAATCAAGCAAGGTGTCTTCTAAAAATTTTGATTGTTTTTCAAATGTATCTGTTAGTTCGGTATCGGAAACTTTATTTTCTGGATCCTTTAAAAAAGATAAAGACGGTAATCGGTACTCAAATGATTTTGCTTTTTTATCTTCTTGCAGTGGCAAGTTAGTTTGAGTAGCAGGAATATAAGGTTCATCCTCAATTATTTCATTTTCGTCGTATTTGTTTTCTACCTCTTCCTCAATTGTTTTAGGTTGAGCTGTTCTTTTGAGAATTTTATAAAATAAAAAATTAAAAGGTTGGAATAAAGTTGTAGAAATTTTTTTCCAGTTTTGAAATGAAACACCTAGACTTAAAAAAAAGAATATTAAAGATAAAACGCAAGAAATATAACTAATGGTTTTTAGAAGTTGTTTGTCGATAGAACTGAATAGTCCCACAATATAAGCTCCCAGAAATCCACCGTTCCCATTGTCAGGTAGCCAAAAACTTTGGTCCGAATATACTTTGAAGAAAAAAGATCCAAATACTAGATAAAATATAACAAACAGTAGTCTAAGGGATATGTATTCTATTTGTTTATTGATAATAATTTTTCCCCCAAAAGCAAAACAGTTCAAACCCAAACCGACAGCCGTAATCCCAAAGGCTTGAAGTATAAAATCTGCAAAGTTGGCTCCGTATTTTATTAATATAAATCTTGTATCGGCACTGTCTGGAAAAATGATTGTAGGATTACTTGGAGAATATGTTGCTATGGAATAGAT
>JAYONI010000046.1:0-4773 GCA_038121265.1 Candidatus Pelagibacteraceae bacterium
GTAGTTGCTGTTAAAAATTTCAATCTTGAAATATATGAAGGTGAATTTTTAACATTATTAGGTCCCTCTGGCTGTGGTAAAACAACCTCATTAAGAATACTTGCTGGTTTTGAAAAACCCTCTAAGGGAGAAGTGTATTTAGAGGAACAACAAATAAATGAAATTCCATCTTATCAAAGACCGATAAATATGGTTTTTCAAAATTATGCACTTTTTCCACACATGAATATTTTTGATAATGTTGCTTATGGTCTTAGGCAAAAAAAAATTTCTGAAGAAGAAATTAAAATTGAAGTCGGAAAATTTTTATCATTAGTAAGATTAGAGGGTTATGAAAAAAGAAATATTTGGCAACTTTCTGGAGGCCAACAACAAAGAGTAGCTTTAGCTAGAGCTCTTATTAATAAACCTAAAATTTTACTGTTAGATGAACCTTTAGCTGCATTAGATAAAAAATTAAGAAAAGAAATGCAAATTGAACTTCAGAACTTGCAGAAAAATCTTAATATTACATTTATTTTAGTGACACACGATCAAGAGGAAGCTTTATCAATGAGCGATAGAATTTGTGTAATGAATGAAGGAAATATAATTCAAGTAGGAAGCCCAAATGATTTATATGATTTTCCTGTCAATAAATTTGTTGCAAACTTTATTGGTAAATCCAATTTTATTAAATGTGAAATAAAGTCAATCACTGAAAAATTTATTGAAGTAAATTCAAATAATAAAATTTTAAATTTAAATAAAAATTCACTAAATTTTAGTCAAAATGATAAAGTAATAATGTCCTTTAGACCTGAAAAACTTAAAATTAATTATGATGCAAACTTAAAAAATGGATTATTACTTAAAGCAAAAGTTTTAAATAAAATATTTCTAGGAGAGTATACTGAGTATTATCTTTCAAGTAATGAAATAGGAGAATTCTATTTTTTAAATACAAATTCAAGAGAAGAAGATAAAAAAATAAATCCTGGTACTGAAATCAATTTGTGGATTGATGAAAGAGATATAATTCTATTAAAAAACAACTAAAAATATATCTAGCTTTCAATAGTTTTTTGTTATTAAGATGTTATTTAAGGAGAAACTTTTATGACAAAAAATATTACTAAAAAAGAGTTCTTAAAAGAGCTCAGAAAGTATGAAAAAGGCTCGATAACACGAAGAGAGTTTTTAGGAAGAACTGGACTAGGTTTAGCTACCGCTGTTTTTTCAGCATATGGACTTTCATCTTTAGGTTCTAAAGCCAATGCAAATATTGGTGACAGAGTTGTTTTAGCAACATGGCCGAACTACCATGATGTAAATAACTTTGAAAACTTTAAAAAACAAACTGGTGCAAGTGTACAAGTTAACGTTTTTGGTTCAAATGAAGAAATGTTAGCTAAACTTCAAGCAGGAGGAAGTGGATGGGATGTATTTGTTCCAACAAATTATACAATCACTACTTATGTTGATGAAGATTTAATTGAACCTTTGGATCTTTCTAAATTGAGTAATTACAATGCTGGCTCTTTTGAAAAAAGATTTTCAGATGCAGGAACAGTTAATGGTAAGGTTTATGCTGTGCCAAAGAACTGGGGAACAACTGGGTATGTTGTAAATACTAAACATACTAAATCAACACCAACTACTTGGAAAGACTTTTGGGATTTAACTAAAACAAGTTTTTCAGGTAGAACAATGGTTCATGACTATCAATTAACTACAATTGGTAATGCATTAAAATACTTTGGTTATTCATTTAACTCAGTAGATACCAAAGAATTAGCTGATGCTGAAAAATTATTGCTAGAATGTAAGCCACATTTATTTGCAATTAACAGTGACTATCAGCCATCGTTAAGAAATGGTGATGCTTGGATGTCTATGTGTTGGACTGGTGATGGTAAGCAACTTAACTCTGATTTACCTGAGATGGCTTTCGTATTAGGTAAAGAGGGTGGTGAACTATGGAGTGATTATTACGCTATTCCAAAAGGCGCACCACATAGAGATGCTGCTTACGCTTTAATTAATTATCTATTAGATCCACAAGTTAATTCTAAAGAAGTGTTAGCTCACGGTTATCCTTCTGCAGATAGTAGAACTAATGCTTTATTACCTAAATCACTTTTAGAGGATCCTATTTTATATCCTGCTAAAGATTTATTGAGTGCTTTAGAGTTTGGAGCTGCAGTTACTTTAACAGATCCAAATAGAGCAGAATTAATGGCTAGATTTAAATCTGCATAATAAAAAAGTAATTTGACCCTAAATTCAAAATGGCTGAATCGAATAATTTTATTCCCAGCATCATTTTGGTTTGGGGTCATGTTAATCCTACCATTAATAGTAATAACAATTTTTAGTTTTGGTGAAAGAGCACCAGCAGGTGGTTACATTCCATCTTTTACATTCGACCAGTATTTAAATTTATCAGCAAGGTTTGTAGCTTTTAAAAATACTCTAACTTTAGCACCCATAGGTACAATTATAGCTTTGATTATTGGATATCCTTTAGCTTACTTTTTAGTATTTAAAGTTGCTGATAATAAAAAAAATATATTACTAATCCTGATCATTATTCCTTTCTGGACTAGTATTTTGATTAGAACATATGCTTGGATTTTTATTTTAGGCAGCAAAGGTATTCCCAATTTATTAGAATATGTTGGTATAGAAAATTTAAGATTAATTAATACACCTTTTGCTGTACTTGTTGGTATTGTCTATAGTTACTTGCCTTTAATGGTTTTGCCAATTTATGTAAGTCTTGAAAAACTTGATAAAAGGTTATTAGAAGCATCTAGTGATTTAGGAGCATCAAATTTTAAAAACTTTATTAATATAATTATACCATTATCCATTCCCGGAATAGCTACTGGCTGCATGCTGGTATTTATCTTGCTTATGGGAGAGTTTTTAATACCTGCTTTTCTTGGAGGAGGTAAAGTATTTTTTGTCGGTAATGCTTTAGTTGATTTATTTTTACAGTCACGTAATTGGCCCTATGGTTCTGCCGTTGCATGTAGTTTAGTAATTATAATGCTAATTATTGTTAGCATTTATATGAAATTTATTAATTCAAAAAATAACAGAGAGGAAGTTTCAATAATTTAAAATGAGATTATACGCGTATCTAATTTATTTCTTTTTGTATTTTCCTATAGCGATAATTGTTTTTTTTAGTTTTAACTCAGGAAAACATGCAAGCGATTTTCAGGGCTTTTCATTCAAATGGTATCCAAAACTTTTTGATAATCCTTTTTTAATTGATGCTTTTAATACAAGTTTAACTGTTGCATTAATTTCAGCAATTTTAGCAAGTACATTTGGTACATTGGCAGCAATAGGTTTAAATAATTTAAAAGGAAAACTAAGAGTATTCTACGACTCTCTTGTTTATATTTCTGTAATGATACCAGGCATTGTTATTGGCATTGCAACATTAATTGCTTTAGTTACTTTATTTGGATTTTTAAATCCATTACTTGCAAATATATGGCCAGAAAGTTTTGGGAAAGCTCCTGTACTTAACCTTGGTTATATTTCATTAATAGGAGCCCATACTTTATTTACAATGTCTCTATCAATATTAATAGTTAGATCAAGATTGAATGGAATGGATAGAAATTTAATTGAAGCATCAAATGATCTTTATGGTACACCAGTTAAAACATTTTTAAAAATTACTCTGCCACAATTATTTCCAGCTATTTTATCTGCTTTTTTACTAAGTTTTACATTTAGTTTTGATGATTTTATTATAGCTTTTTTTGTTGCTGGATCTGAAACTACTCTTCCGGTTTATGTATTTTCTTCAATAAGAAGAGGAGTTACTCCTGAGATCAATGCTATAGCAACATTAATTCTTACATTTACAATTTTATTATTATTAGCTTCACAACTATTAATGAAATATAAAAATTATACTAATAAAGGATTAAAAAAATGAAATTAAATAATGAAGTTGTTATAATAACTGGTGCTGGATCTGGAATTGGTAAAGAGTGCAGTTTAAATTATGCATCAAATGGAGCTAAATTAGTTTTAATTGATAGAAATCAAAAATTATTAAATAACATTGACTCATTGATCAAAAAAAAATTTAAAAAAACATCAACATTAAAGTTTTTAGCAGACATTTCAAAAGAAGAAGAAATTAAACAAATTATCAATACTACTATTAAAAAATTTAAAAAAATTGACGTATTACATTCTCATGTAGGAATTCAAGTTGAAGGGACAGCAGAGCAAGTTGATCCAAAGGGAATGGACGATTCTTATAAGATCAATGTTAAATCTCATTTTAATTTCATAAGAGCATCTTTACCATTTATGAAAAAAAGAAAAAAAGGATCAATAATTGTAACCTCATCTAATTCTGGAGTTATTTATGATAGTGAAATGGTCGCTTATGCAACCTCAAAACATGCTGCTGTTGCTATGGTTAAACAAATTGCTAAAGACTATGCAAAATTTAATATTAGAGTTAATGCTCTTTGTCCTGGCTGGGTTGATACACCATTTAACGATCCTTTTACTAAACAAATGGGTGGAAGAAAAAATTTACTAAAATACATTTCCAAAAATATCCCAATGAAAAGATTTGCATCTCCTAAAGAAATATCGGATGCAGCATTATTTTTGGCTTCTTCAGACTCAAGCTTTATGACAGGTCAAGCTTTAGTAATTGATGGTGGTGAATGTTTATAAAGATTTATTAGCGCAACCATGAAAGATTGCGCTAACTAAAAATATTTTTTAAGCTTTATCGCCGTATTC
>JAYONI010000047.1:0-4763 GCA_038121265.1 Candidatus Pelagibacteraceae bacterium
TAGTTGAAATTTCAGTTGTAAGATCTAATAGAGTTACTGGAACATTTGCATTACACAAATGAGCTGCTATTCCACTGCCCATTGTGCCTGAGCCAATTACAACTACACTTTTAATTTCCATTTTATTGGATTAATTATCTTTTTATTCCTCGAAGTCTCTCAGATCTTCTTCTTAAAAGTTCAGCGCTTACAAGAATTAAAGTTGACATTAGAATTAAACAAGTTGCTACAGCCAGAATAGTTGGGCTCAATTGTTCTCTTAATCCTACCCACATTTGAATTGGTATAGTTGTGTTTTCTAATCCAGCTAAGAATAATACAACTATGATTTCATCAAATGAAGTAACAAATGCGAATAATGCTCCTGAAATAACACCTGGCATAATTAATGGTAATGTTACTTTCATAAAAGTATTAAGTGGGTTGCTTCCTAAACTTGCAGCAGCTCTTGTAACACTGTGATCAAATCCAGTAAGTGTAGCCGTTACAGTAATAACGACAAAAGGAGTTCCTAAAATTATATGAGCTAAAATAATTCCAGTATGGGTTGCTGCTAAACCAACTTTAGCCATAAAGAAAAATATTGCTGTTCCAGAAATAATTAGTGGCACAATCATTGGTGAGATTAATAAAGCCATAAAAGCTGCTTTATACGGCATGTGTCTACTGCTCAATCCTAATGCAGCAACAGTGCCAAGAACAGTGGATCCAATAGTTGCAAAAAAAGCAATTATAAAACTATTTTTAGTTGCAAGACCCCATGGGTTTTTTGTTCCATAGATCATATCCTCGTACCATCTTAAAGAAAAACCTTCTGGATCAAGAGCAAGCATCTTTGAAGAAAAGTGTATGTATTGTTCAGCATTAAAAGATAAAGGAATAATTACAAATAGTGGTGCCATTAAATAGAAAAATACTAACCCACAAAAAGTTAAATAGAAATAATGCCAAATTCTATAGTTCAGGGGTGTATAATTTGGTAATGACATAATTCTTTATCCTAATTTAATATTATCTATCCCAACAAGTTTGTTATAAATCCAATAAATTACCAAAACTCCAACTAAAAGCATCGTTCCTAGTGCTGAAGCAAAAGCCCAGTCTAATGAACTTTTCATATGATAAGCAATTGTATTACTAATTAAAGAACCACTAGCACCTCCAACTAGAGCGGGTGTAATATAATATCCTATTGCAAGAATAAAAACTAATAAGCACCCTGCACCAATTCCAGGAATTGTTAGCGGAAAATAAATTTTATAAAAAGAAATTAATGGAGTTCCTCCTAAAGATTTTCCTGCTCTGATTAAACTTGGAGAAATAGTTTTCATAACACTATAAAGAGGCAAAACCATAAATGGTAAAAGAATTTGTGTCATTGCAACAAATGTACCTATAACATTATACATTAACTCTGGTCTGTTATCGTCAGAGGCCAACCCTAACCAAACTATAAAATCATTAACAGGACCTTGTTGTTGTAGTAAAACCATCCAACTAGAAGTTCTTACTAATAACGAAGTCCAAAAGGGTAATAATACGCATATCATCAGTAAATTACTGTATTTCATTGGTAGTGTTGCAAGTAAATGTGAGATTGGATAAGCAAGAATAAAACAAAAAACTGTCACCCAAAAAGCGACTTTTAATGTCCTCATCCATAGAATTTTATGAATTCTTCGATCTTCCTCTACTTGAACTATTTTTCCGTGATTATCCAAATCTAAGTCAAGACCTTTCAAATATTTTGCATAAGAAAAATTTGGTGCAGTATTTTTAATTGCTACCCAATATTCTGGATCTTTCCATATTTTATGGGCTTTCATGAACTGCTCTTTATAATTTCCTTCTTCAAAATCTATAATTTTTCTATTAGTACTTTTTAGTCCACTGCTAAAACCTGATTTTTCATAATTTAATCTTTGAAATAATTTTCCCGATTCTTTTTTTACTGCTAAAGGATGAAAATCTTTATAAAAAGCTTCATAAACTTCTTCATCGGGTAAACCATCACCATTCCATTTTTCAAGAGCTTTAAAAGTATTTGGTAAAGTTTGAGTAATCATTCGATCATCAATACTTCTAAACAACATATCTCCAATTGGAAAAACAAAGGTAATTAATAAAAATAAAAATAAAGGAGCAACAAGAAGTGCAGCTCGTATTTTATTTTTTTTTTCAGCTTTTTTAAGACTTTGTTCTAGAGGAATTCCATCAGATGAAAGTATTTGCTCTTGGCTCATAATATTCTCTATTCTCTACAAATAAAAAGGGCGGTTAAAAACTTAACCGCCCTAATATTATAATAAAAATTTAAACTATAAAACTAAATTATAGTCCAGCTTTCATTGCTTCCCATTTTTCTGAAATCTCAGTATCGTTATCTGCCCAGAATACTGGATCCATCAAAATGTAAGATTTTGTGTTTCCTGGTGCTGTTGGCATTTGTGGTACCATATTTGTTTTACCATCTTTATACCAAGGCTCTCCAGCTTCCATAATCGCAATTGAAGAGTTTCTCCAAGGAGCGTATGCAATATATTTAGCACTTCCAGCTAACATTTCAGGGCTAGTCATTTCTCTTAGCGCTTTCATTGCATTTCCATTATCGTAGTTTGGTCCACCTTTTACTAATGCAAAATATTCGTAGTCAAGAATTTGTCCATCCCATACTTGTGCGATAGGCGAACCTTCACCAACTTCTGCATTGAAAAATCTACCGTTCCAACCTGTTGCCATTACTACTTCACCATTAGCTAATAGTTCTGGCGGTTGAGCTCCAGCATTCCAGAATACACATCCACCTTTTGGATCTGTACATAGTGCTTTGATTTTATCAAAAGCTCTTTGTAATCCTTTTTCAGTTTGAAGTGCTTCATAAATGTTAGCTCCACCTTTTCCTGGTTTAATTCCATCAGCTGCTAAAGCAATTTCTAAATTACCCATCGCACCTTTATAGATTGATCTTTTTCCAGGGAATTTCTTTGTATCAAAGAAATCTTTGATCGTTTTTGGAGCAGTTTTTACATTGTTTGTATTGTATGCATAGTTCCATGAGTAAAGAATGTTTCCAACTGCACATTTTGAAGGCATGCTAGTGAAGAAATCTTTACTTGCTGGTGTTCCATCTGGAGCAGGAGCGAAATCTTTGTCAAAATCGAATTCATGAAAGATTCCTTCATCGCATCCTACGATGGTATCCATTGCAAATACATCAATGATGTCCCATGTAATTTTTCCGGCTTCTTTTTGAGCTTTAATCTCTGATAATCCACCAGTGTAGTCTACCCAATTTATAGGTATCCCAAGTTTAGCCGCTGTCGGATCACCATACCCTAATTTTTGTGACTCTGTGTAAGCTCCACCCCAAGACACTACAGTTACTGCAAATGCTGAAGTTGTTACAGAAAGTACAAAAGAAAGAGCAAGTAATAACTTACTTAGTTTTTTCATTTTTCCTCCGTTTAAACGTTTTTTTATAAAACGCAACTACAACAAGATTCTTGATTGAAGTCAACAGGTCATTTTATTCTTTGAAATTTAATATTAATTTGAACTTTAATACTATTTTAAAGGATCTAAAGCTCTGCAATCAATACTGTTCCAACCAATATTGATTTCATTTTTAACTTTAATATCTATTCTGCTTGAACTGTTTGGAATTTTTAAAATAAAATCTTTGTTTCCAAGTAAATTTACTCTTAATCTTGTGTGATCACCATGATAAATAACTTCTTCAATCTTTCCTTTATGATTGTTATCCATTTTTGTTTGCGGATCAATTATCGCTCTTTCCGGTCTAAGTGATACTGTAGTTTTTTCTCCTCTAGATTTTGCAACAATTGGATTAGCTAAAATTTCTTGTCCTGATATTAATTTAACTTTACATTTACCGCCTGAAGTTTCGACTATTTCTCCATTAAATGTATTATTTTCTCCTATAAATTTTGCAACAAAAGAATTTACTGGCTCCTCATATAATTTATCTGGCGATGAAAGTTGTTGAACTTTGCCATCATTGAATACAGCTATTCTGTTTGACATAGTTAGAGCTTCACCTTGATCATGGGTAACATAGACAACAGTTACACCAATACTTTCATGAATATGTTTAATTTCATATTGCATACTCTCTCTTAAATTTTTATCCAAAGCTCCCAATGGTTCATCCATCAATACAAGTTTTGGTTCAAACACTAATGAACGTGCAACAGCTACTCGTTGTTGTTGGCCTCCTGATAATTGCATTGGCATTCTTGCTTCATAACCTTGAAGGGATACCATTGATAAAGCTTTATCAATTTTTTTATCAGCTTCATCTTTTGGAATTTTTCTAACTCTTAATGGAAATGCTAAATTTTCATAAACCGTCATGTGTGGAAATAAAGCATAATTCTGAAATACCATTCCAATGCCTCTCTTATGAGGCGGAATATTTGATATAACACTATTGTCTAAATATATTTGTCCATTAGTTGGTGTTTCAAATCCAGCTAACATCATTAAACATGTAGTTTTTCCAGAACCAGAAGGTCCTAACATTGTTATGAACTCACCTTCTGCAATATCTAAGTTTAGCCCTTTAACAACTAATACTTTGCCGTCATAACTTTTATCTACGTTATCAAATCTGACAAATTGATCATTTTTAGACATCGTAGTTTAAAACATTTGTTTTTTAGATAATCAAGCTAATTTTTAATATAAAGTTCTTTACTAAGATTGCAAAATAGTTCACTTCCAGTTTTAGTTACTCTTATTGA
>JAYONI010000048.1:0-4698 GCA_038121265.1 Candidatus Pelagibacteraceae bacterium
GCTAGATCAAGATTATCAACAATTATCAATTCTCGAATTCGAGGAGTATTAGGTAAAGAAGAACTTGCAACTTTAGTTTCTAAAGAACGAGCAAGATTAATGGATAAAATTACGCAAGATGTAAATTCAGAAGCTTCAAAACTTGGCATTGAGATTATCGATGTAAGAATTAAAAGAGCGGATCTACCACAAGCAAACAGTGAAGCAGTTTACCGAAGAATGCAAACAGAACGACTAAGAGAAGCAAAAGAATTTAGAGCAGAAGGTGCTGAGATTGCTCAAACAGTAAGATCAACAGCAGATAAAGAAGTAACTATTATTTTAGCTGAAGCGAATAAAAAATCTGAAATTTTAAAAGGAGAGGGTGACGGAAAAAGAAACAAAATATTTGCGGATGCTTTTGGAAAAGATCCAGATTTCTTTAGTTTTTACCGTGCGATGCAATCCTATGAAAAATCGTTAATTGGAGGAGAAACTTCTCTAATTTTATCTCCTGATAGTGAGTTCTTTAGATTTTTTGGAAAATCTGGATTAAGTCTTATTAAGAAATAATCATTACCATGAAAGAGCTAGGCATAGCTATTGGTCTTCTATTAGTGATAGAAGGTTTGCTGTATGCTGTTTTTCCTAACGCGATGAAAAAAATGTTGAATGCAATGAAGGACATGCCTGAGACAAAGTTACGATCAAGCGGACTTATTTTTGCCGTAATAGGTTTTATATTAGTGTGGTACATTAAAAAATAAATTTTATGCGATCATATTGGAATTCAAAAAAAATATTTCTTGTTATTTTAATATCTGTTTTTTTTATTTCACCAACTTCTATTTTTGCAAAAACTGTTCCAGCTAGTTTTGCAGACTTAGCAGAAAAATTAATGCCATCTGTTGTAAATATTTCAGCAACAAGAGTAGTAGAAACAAGACCGCAATCACAATTTCCTTTTCAGTTTCCTCCAGGTTCACCTTTTGAGGAATTTTTTAAAGAATTTAATCAACAACAAGCTCCACAAAAAAGAAAATCAACTGCCTTAGGATCAGGTTTTGTTATTAGCGAGGATGGAATAGTCATTACAAATAATCATGTTATCCAAGGTTCGGAAGGAATTTTAGTACGATTTACTAATGATAAAGAATATGAAGCTAAACTAATTGGAACAGATCCTGTTAGCGATATTGCAGTATTAAAAATAAATTCAAAAGATAAATTTAAACCTGTTCCACTAGGAGATTCAGGTAAAGCAAGAGTTGGAGACTGGGTACTAGCAATTGGAAATCCTTTTGGATTAGGCGGTACAGTTACATCTGGAATTATCTCGGCAATTAATAGAGATATTAATATGGGAAGATATGACAATTTTATTCAAACGGATGCATCCATTAACCAAGGAAATTCAGGTGGACCTTTATTTAATTTACAAGGAGAAGTCGTTGGAATTAACACTGCAATCTTTTCACAATCTGGTGGATCTGTAGGAATTGGTTTTGCTATACCTTCTAATTTTGCCAAAAATGTTATCGATCAACTTCAAAAATACGGTGAAACAAGAAGAGGATGGCTTGGTGTCAGAATTCAAGTGGTCACACAAGAAATTGCCGATAGTCTTGGAATGAAAGAAGCAATCGGAGCATTAGTTGCAGATGTAAATGAAAATAGCCCAGCACAAAAAGCAGGTTTAAAAGATGGAGATGTCATTATTGAATTTAATGGAATTAAAATTGACACAATGAGAAAATTGCCAAAAGTAGTTGGCGAAGCTCCCGTTGGCAAAGCTGCTAATATTAAAATATGGAGAGATAAAAAAGTTTTAAGTAAGACCGTTGTTCTTGGACGATTAGAGGAAACTGCTGAATTTAAAGAAAAGCAAGTACCAGCAAAAGTTGCAGATACCTCAGTTGAAAGCCTTGGAATTAAAGTAAGAAACTTAAATGAAAAGGATATGGCTGCCAGAAAGATAAAAGATAAAAATGGAGTGATCATTCAAGAAGTGGATGTAAATGGGCCAATGTCTGATGCAGCTGTTAGTGTAGGTGATATTATTATCGCTTTGCAAAACAAAAAAATAAAAGATGTTTCTGATTTTGAACAAAAAGTTAAAAAAGAAATTAAATCTGGAAGCAAATCTTTATTGTTAACAATTCTAGATTCTCAAAATAGAAGCAGATATGTTGGTGTGAAAATTAAGTAACCACACTTAACATGTATGCGAAAATAATTTTACTTTCTGGTCCTACAGCATCAGGTAAATCTAAATTAGCTATAGATTTAGCAAAACAGTTTTCTGGCGAAGTTATAAACGCAGATAGCATGCAGGTTTATAAAGAAATAAAAATTTTATCTGCAAGACCTATAAAGTTAGAAAAAATTAAACATCATTTGTTTGGATTTATTAGTGTAAAAAAAAATTTTTCTACTGGAGAATGGTTGCAACTGGTTGAAAAAAAAATTAATGAAATTCACAAAAGAAAAAAAATTCCTATTATTGTGGGAGGGACGGGTCTTTATTTTAAATCTTTAATTAATGGTATTGCTCGCATTCCAACTATCCCAAAAAAAACACGAAATGAAATAATTAAACTTCACAAAAAATTAGGAAATAATCTATTCTATCAAGAACTAATTACGCTTGATCCAAAATGTAAAAATGTAATTCAATCAACAGATCCGCAAAGAATGATTAGAGCTTACGAGGTATTTATGAAGACAAATAAATCTATTCAGGATTGGAAAAAAGAAACAAGATCTATATTTGATAATAGTCAATTTATTAAGATTGTATTAAGTCCTGAAAAATTATTTTTACATAAAAAAATTGAAGAAAGATCTAAGCTAATGATTTCTAAAAAAACAGAAAAAGAAGTGAAGCAGTTTATGCAATTAAAAATTAATCCATCTCTTCCAGCTAATTTTATTATAGGCATAAAAGAATTTAAGGATTTTTTTACAAAAGCTATTTCAAAAGAAAAATTATTAGAATTAATTATTCTTCGAACAAAACAGTATGCAAAAAGACAATTTACTTGGCAAAGAGGCCAAATGAGTGACTGGAATCAGTTTTTCGATCATGATTATCAAAAATTATTTAAAAAAGTTTCAAATTTAGTATCTAAAACTTGACCCATTAAATTAGTTAGATAAATTGGCCGTTCGGGAGATTTCTATGACTATGGAATTGACCGGTGCAGAGATTGTTTTTAAAGCTCTCGCCGATCATAAAGTTGAATATATTTTTGGTTATCCAGGAGGAGCAGTGCTTCCTCTGTACGATGAGCTATCGAAGCAAGATAAAATTAAACATATCTTAGTAAGACACGAACAAGGCGCGGGACATGCTGCAGAGGGTTATGCAAGATCATCAGGAAAACCTGGAGTAGTTTTAGTTACATCAGGACCTGGCGCAACCAATATGGTTACAGCACTAACGGATGCTTACATGGATTCTATTCCATTAGTTTGTATCACAGGACAAGTTCCAACTCATTTAATCGGCACAGATGCATTTCAAGAATGCGACACAACAGGTATCACCAGACCATGCACGAAACACAACTGGTTAGTCAAAGATGTAAATAAGTTAGCTGAAACTATTCATAAAGCTTTTCGTATTGCAACTACTGGTAGACCAGGACCTGTGCTTGTAGATATTCCAAAAGATATTCAATTTAAAAAAGGAATTTATAAAAGTTTTGAAAATATTGAAATTGATACTTATCAACCAAATATCAAAGGTGATCCTAATGAAATTGAAAAAGCAGTAGAGTTAATTGCTAATGCAAAAAAACCAATTTTTTATACAGGCGGTGGAGTTATTAATGCAGGTGAAAAAGCATCAGAGGCTTTAAGAGAATTAGTTTCTTTAACTGGGTTTCCTATTACTTCAACTTTGCAGGGTCTAGGTTGTTACCCCGGGGAAGATGGTCAATTTTTAGGAATGTTAGGAATGCATGGAACATATGAGGCAAATCATGCAATGCATGATTGTGATTTGA
The DNA here is from genome assembly GCA_038121265.1 of Candidatus Pelagibacteraceae bacterium. GTDB lineage: Bacteria > Pseudomonadota > Alphaproteobacteria > Pelagibacterales > Pelagibacteraceae > IMCC9063. The sequence continues at coordinate 3,990 of JAYONI010000048.1, forward strand.
TGATTAATATTGGAGCTAGGTTTGATGATCGTATTACCGGAATGGTAAATAAGTTTTCTCCAGGATCAAAAAAAATTCATATCGATATTGATCCTTCATCCATCAATAAAGTGGTAAAAGTTGATGTAGGTATTGTAGGGGATGCTTGTAACGTAATGAATGCCATGGCCACAAGTATTAAGAAAAAATATCCTGGATTTAAAAATTCAAACAAAGAACAAATTAGTAAATGGTGGGAACAAATTAATGTATGGAGAGAAAAAAAATCTCTTTCTTTTAGATCAAGTAAAACAACTATAATGCCACAATATGCAGTTCAACGATTATATGAATTAACAAAAAATCAAGACACTTTCATAACTACTGAAGTTGGCCAGCACCAAATGTGGGCAGCACAACATTATAAATTTAACAAACCTAATCGATGGATGACTTCTGGTGGATTAGGTACCATGGGATATGGTTTACCTGCTGCTATTGGAACGCAAATTGCAAATCCAGGAAAATTAGTGGTAGATATTGCTGGCGAAGCTTCGATCTTAATGAATATTCAAGAATTATCAACTGCAGTTCAGTATCGCCTTCCAGTAAAAATATTTATTTTAAATAATGAATACATGGGAATGGTTAGACAATGGCAGGAATTGTTACATGAAAAAAATTATTCCGAAAGTTATTCCGAAGCATTGCCAGATTTTGTTAAATTAGC
>JAYONI010000049.1:0-4580 GCA_038121265.1 Candidatus Pelagibacteraceae bacterium
GAAAAAGGATTAGAAGAATTAAGAAAGTATTGCGATACAATGATTGTAATTCCAAATCAAAATCTTTTTAAAGTTGCTAATGAAAAAACTACTTTTCCAGATGCATTTAAAATGGCAGACAATGTTTTGATGCAAGGTGTTAAAGGAATTACAGATTTGATTGTTAAGCCAGGTTTGATAAATTTAGATTTTGCTGACATAGAAACTGTTATGAGTGGCATGGGAAAAGCCATGATGGGAATGGGAGAAGCTGAAGGTGAAAAGAGAGCTATTGAAGCAGCTGAAGCAGCTATTTCAAATCCTTTAATTGATGAGTATTCTTTAAAAGGTGCCAAAGGTTTGCTTATTAATATTACTGGTGGCAATGATATAACTTTATTCGAAGTTGATGAGGCTGCAAATAAAATTAGAGCAGAAGTTGATCCATCTGCTGAAATTTTAGTTGGAACTACTTTTGACGAAAATCTTGCAGGTAAATTAAGAGTATCAATTGTTGCCACTGGCTTAAATGGAGAAGTTGGTATGAACAAGCCGGTTGTTAGTATGATTAGACATATACAAAACAGAAACAATGGCTACACAAGACCATCTACTTTCAGTGGAAATAACTATTCATCTTTGCAAACTTCATCTCACACTGCGACGCATGGAGCTACAGCTTTGAACATGAATACTTATGTTGAGCAAGAACAGGTTGCCCAGCAGGTAGAAAGTTTACAAGCAAGCTACGATGTAAACCAATCTGAAACTGAAACTAATACTGAAAAAGCCATTGATACTTTGGAAAATAATTTAGAAGAAGGTTCTTTGTTTTCACATAGCGATCCAGTTGAGTTTCAAGAAGAAAGTTTTGAAAAAATAGAAAATGAAACTCAGTTATTTACAAATGATGATGAAGTTAATAGCACGATTGAGTCTAAGGAAGAAACTCATTCATTTGAAAATAATGATCTTAAAGAAGAAATTTTTTCAGATTTAGATTCAGAAAATAAAGATGATCTTGAAATACCTGCTTTTTTAAGAAGACAAACGAATTAATATATCATTTGAATTAAATGTTACCGGATAGTAGTCCCCACTATCCGGTAATGTTAAATGATGTAATCCATCAAATATCTTTAAATCCTAAAAATATAATTTTAGATGCAACTTTTGGATGCGGTGGGTATAGTAAAAAAATATTAGAATTATTCCCTCGCACTAAAATCGTTGCTTTTGATAGAGATGATCAAGTTCGCAAATATGCAGATTTAATTAAAAAAAAATTTAACGATAGATTTGATTTTTATAATGAAAAATTTAGTGAAATTGAAAAAATAATTATTAACAAATCTTATAAAGTTGATCATTTTATATTTGATTTTGGCATTTCTTCATTTCAATTAGATAATTACGAGAGAGGATTTTCTTTTAACTCCGATGCTAGATTAGATATGAGGATGGGAAAAAATAAAATAAGTGCTTATGAATTGATAAATGAAGCTAGCTTTGAAGATTTGAGTAATATTATTAAGTTTTTCGGTGAAGATAAAGACTCAAAAAAAATTGCTAGAGAGGTTGAAAAAAGTAGAAAAATAAAATCTATAGAAACTACGAATGAGTTAAGAAGTATAATACTTAAAGCCAAAGGAAACCGTTATTTTAAAAAAGATCCATGCACTAAAACATTTCAATCTATAAGAATGGTAGTTAATCAAGAGCTTTCAGAAATATTTAATACATTAAGCAGGTTAGTTTCAATAGCTAAAAACGAGACATGTTTTACAGCTGTAACGTTTCACTCCCTTGAAGATAAAATTGTAAAAAAAATATTTAATTATAGTAAAGAAATAAATCAAAATCCGTCAAGATATCATCCACAATTAAATAATAAAAAAAATTTAACTTTTATAAAAACTACAGGAAAATCTATAAAGCCATCCGAGAGTGAAATTAATGAAAATCCAAGGTCTAGATCTGCCAAATTAAGATTTTCTATCAAATATGGAAATGAACAATTAGAAATAAATAGAAAATCTTTAAAAATGGAAAAATTATTTAATTTAGAAAAAAAATACAATGTTTAGTAAAACTATTTTATCACTCTCTTTTTTGTTAATTGGCTTAGTTTCTATTCATTTCCTAAAAAATAAAACAAGAGATTTGGAGGAAAAAATAAATCTTATTTCCAAAGAAATTTTATTATTAAATCAAAACATACAAACACAAACAATTGAATATAGTTATTTAGCAAGTCCTGAAAGGATAGCTATGCTAGCAAAAAAATATTTATCAAATGATTATATTCATATTTATCCTGAAAAGTTTAAGAAATGAAAAAAAATAATCAACTAAATTTATATTTTGAGGAACGGATTGACAGTAAAAAAAATTCTAATGACAGTAGAATAAATTTAGTTCTTTCTTGTATTTTGCTTTTTTCTTGTATTATTTTTTTACGATTACTTATTTTAGGATTTAACAAAGTAGATTTCGCTGAAAGTCAAACAAGAGAAGATCTATTTTTTGAAAGAAGAGAAATAGTAGATTCAAATGGTATTATTTTAGCTAAAAATATTATTGTTCACGATTTAATTTTAAGAAAAAATAAAATTAGCAACATAAATGATCTTCTATTAAAAGTTAAAATTAATTTTCCATCAATTGATTTTTCACACATTAAAAAAGAATTACAAAATAAAAAAATTATTATTTTAAAAAGGAATTTATCCCAATCTGAATATAACAAAGTAATTTTGCTTGGTGAGCCTGCGTTAGAACTAAATAAAAGAGAAACAAGAATATACCCTCAAAAAAATTTGATGGCTCATATTTTAGGTCAGGTAGATATAGACAATAATGGTGTATCTGGGTTAGAATTTTTTTTAGATCAAGAGATTAAAGATAAGTCAAAGTTGACCACTCCAATAACTTTATCTATTGATTCTACAATACAGTTTTTAATACGTCAGAATTTGCAACAAGGCATAGAAGATTTTGCTGCCCAAGGTGCAGCAGCTATACTTATGGATGTAAACACAGGAAAAATCGTGTCTATGGTTTCATTGCCTGATTTTGATAATAATAATAGAGAAAATAATTCATCATTATTATTAAATAAAAATACTAAAAGTTTATTTGAGCTTGGATCTGTTTTTAAAACTTTTGCAATTGCTAGCGCAATCGAAAACAAAGTGATTAAAAAAGAAACTTTGTTTACAAATCTTCGTCAAAGAGTTTATTGCGGTAAATATCCCATAGATGAGTACAGATGGGACAAAAGTAAATTAAACTTAACAACACAAGATATATTAGTTAAGTCATCTAATATTGGTACAATAGAAATTATAAAAAAAAATGGTTTAGAAAATCATCAGAGTTTTTTAGAAAAGCTAGAATTGTTTGAATATCCAAATATAGAACTTGCGGAGGTATCAAAATCAGTAAAAAATAGATGGGGACTGTGCAATACTCTAACATCAGGATATGGACATGGAGTAAATACTACTTTAATTCAATTTTCTCGTGCTTTTGCAGCAATCGTTAATGGTGGTTTCTTAGTTGATACGTCTATTCTTAAAGAGAAAGAAATTATTAAAAAGAAAATACTAAATACTGAAACAAGTAAAATTATGAATCAAATTTTAAGGGCAAATGTTGATAAAAAAAACAAAATAGCTGGAAGTGGAAGAAATGCAGATGTTGAGGGATACCAAGTTATTGGAAAAACTGGAACTGCAGAAAAGCCATCAAGAATAGAAAAAGGGTATTCAAAAGAAATTGTAAATGTATTTGCATCTGCATTTCCAGAAAAAAAACCTAGATATGTATTGTCTGTTTTAATAGACGAGCCAAAAGGTGCACCACATATTTGGAAACACAATAGAAGAGAATCGGGCTGGAATGCAGTTTTTATAGCTGGCAAAATTATTCAAAACATAGGACCTACTTTGGCCACAAATGATGGAGAATTAGTTATATCTTATCAAAATAATATTAATGTTAAAAAAATTAATTAATAAATATGAATTATCTAGTGACACTAGAACTTTAAAAACAAATCAAATTTTTTTTGATTTAGGTAGTAAAACAAATAGCTTTGGACCACACTTTCATAAAGCAGTAAAAAAAAAACCAATTTGTATCATTACTAAAAATAAAAATTTTAATGATAGTTTTTCAACAAAAATTTATACTATTAATAATTTATTAGATTTTTATAGACTTAGTGTTCTTAAGAAATATAAAAAAAAACCAAATTATTTATGTGCAGTTACGGGAACTAATGGAAAAACATCAGTAGCCCATTATTTTTATCAATTAAATAAATTAATAAATATAGCTAGTGCATCAGTTGGAACAATTGGTATTTATCAAAATAAAAAAAAAATAAAAAACTCACTTACAACTCCAGATTTTTTAACAAATCATAAAATATTTAATGAATTTTACAAAAATAAAATTACTAGCGCAATTATTGAAGCCTCGAGCCATGGATTATATCAAAATAGGTTATTTGGTTTTCAATTTGATTGTGCAATTTTGACAAATATAACTCATGACCATCTAGATTATCATAAAACAAAAAAAAATTATTTTAA
>JAYONI010000050.1:0-1123 GCA_038121265.1 Candidatus Pelagibacteraceae bacterium
CCAAGATTAAGAGCAATTATGCCAAACGGAAATAGTTTAACCCAATTTGTTTTTGCTCGTTATGGCAAAAGTATGTTGCAACTTATTTTAATACTCTCTGTTTTTTACATGTTTATTTATTTATGCGCAGAGGTAACTGCAATTGCAAAAGTTGTTCAGTTAATTTCAGGAACTGCTTTATGGAAAACTTCTTTAATCATTTTAGTTTCAACTTTGATTTATACTTTAAAAGGTGGTTTGAGAATTTCTATTCTAACTGATAAGTTTCAATTTGTTATCATTTCAATTTTTTTAGTTTTAATTTTTTATTATTTATTTTTTTCAGGTAAAGTAGTGATTGATACTCATTTAATAGCATCGAAAGCTAGTGTATTAATTGATCCAAAATATTTTTATGGTTATACGGCTGGAATAACTTTTTTTATTGCTGTTTTTGCCACTAACTTATTTGATCAGGGTGTGTGGCAACGAGTATTTGCAGCTCAATCAACACAAGATTTAAAAAAAGGTTTTAAAAACTCGTTTTTTATCGTTTTGCCAGTTATTTTATTGCTAGGCTTTTGTGGAATTGTTGCTGTATCGCTAGGGCAGGCAAAAGACCCAAGTACAATTATTTTTTCTTTATTATTAACGAATGGTGGAAAATTTTTAACAATTTCGATTTTAATTTTAGCTTTAACATTGGTGATCAGCAGCATGGATACATTGATCAATGCAATCTCAAGCTTAATTATTATTGATGGAAAGAAAATAATGCCGTTTCAATCCAAATTAAATTATTTTTACTTTTCTAAATTTTTTTTAATAGGGCTTTCAATTCTTGTATTTTACATAGCTTCAAAAGGGCTGAGTGTTTTATACATGTTTTTACTGGCAGATTTATTATGTTGTGCAGCAGTATTTCCGATTTTTTATGGAATGTTTAAACAAGATATTAATAGCAAGATTGCTTTACTATCAGTTGCTGCGGGACTTGTTGGTGGCTTACTTTTTTTTCCTAATTTAACATTTGAAAAAAGTATTTTGGTTGGATTAATATTTGAAAGTTCATTATTTCCAACCTGGATTTCAACAGCATTATTATTTTGGTCTTTTGTCGTAGCAACTATTTTGCCATTATTAA
>JAYONI010000050.1:1223-4539 GCA_038121265.1 Candidatus Pelagibacteraceae bacterium
TCAACAGCATTATTATTTTGGTCTTTTGTCGTAGCAACTATTTTGCCATTATTAACTCTTTTGATGTTACGTAAAAAAAATATAACTTATAATTTTACCAAAATAAAAAATTCTATTTTAGAAATTAAGTAAATGAGTATTTATAATACTAAAAACTTATTTAATGTTTTAAAAAAAAATTGCGCTAAAGATTGGCATGCATATACGAGGCATAAATTTTTATTTACTCTAGCAAATGGTACATTGCCATTAAAATCTTTTAAAAAATATTTAATCCAAGATTACTTTTTTTTAATTAAATTTATTAAAATTTTAGCTTTAGGATGTGTAAAGTCAGAAAATAATCATGATTTGATGCGTTGTGTAGATTTTATCTTGGCTATTAAGAATGAGCTAAGACTTCATGTTCTTTACTGCAAAAAATGGAAAATTTCTGAGAAGGAACTTTTAAAAAAACCTGAATTAATTGAAACTAAAAATTATACTAATTATGTAATGCAAGTAGGAAATAAGGGAGACATACTTGATTTGTTTACAGCTTTAAGTCCTTGTATCATTGGTTATGGTGAAATTGGATATCATTTAAAGAAAAAAAAATTAAATAAAAATCCTTATAATTCATGGATTGATACTTATGCTTCAAGAGATTATCAAAATGTTGCGAAAGAAAATATTTTATATTTAGATCGTTTATTTAAAAAAAGTAAAAATAAAAAAACTAAATTACAAAAATTAAAAAAAATATTTAAAAAGGCCACTCAGTTAGAGTCAGATTTTTGGAGCATGTCCTTGAAAGATTAGATATAATTTAATTTTATCATGGATATTATTGGTTTTAATTTAACTTTTTTAATTGTTTTATTTATTTTTTTATTAGGAGGAATTGTTAAGGGAACGATTGGCGTTGGTCTTCCTACAATAACGTTAGTATTATTATCTTTTCTATTTGATATTAAAGATTCTATCTCTTTTATTTTAATACCTATTATATTTTCTAATCTAATTCAGTTAATGGATGGAAAGAACTTATTATCAATTTTAAAGCAGACAAAATATTTTTTGTTAAGTTCAATTTTACTAATCATTCCAGGTTTTTTTTTATTAAAAATACTAGATTCAAAAATTATACTTTTAATATTGGCTTTTTTATTAATTAGTAACTCTTTACTAGTTCTGGCTAATAAAATTATTACCCTCAAACATTACAATAGTTTTTGGATGCAATCTTTTATTGGATCATTAAACGGTTTGGCTACTGGTTTATCAAGCATTTATACAATGCCTATGATTTTCTTAATTCAGTCTTTAAAATTTGAAAAAGATAAACTCATTCAATTTATGGGATTAACTTTTTTTTTATATTCTATAGTGCAAATTACTTTGTTCACTAGTTTTGACATGATGAATGAAAAAGCTTTATTATTTTCTTCTTTTGCATGTGTTCCAATACTCCTTGGGCTTTTTATTGGAAGATTTTTACGAAAAATAGTAAGTGAAAAATTGTTTAAAACTTTATTTAATTATATGCTTTTAGTTATGGGCTTAGTAATTGTAATTAAAAATTTATTCTAGCTTATTTCTTTTTGGCAATTTTGTCTCTGTAAGCTTTTTGTTCTGCGGGAGTAACTTCACCATCTTTATTACTGTCCATTGCCATTAAAAGTTTTTTTTCTTCTTCAGGTGTAATTTTTCCATCTTTATTTTCATCCATCAATCTTAGCAAGGCTTGGCGATCAGCTCTAGCTTGTTTAACTTTAGCAACGAAAGCTTTTTCTTCTTCCGCTGTCATTTTGCCGTCCTTGTTTGTATCAATTTGATCAAATCTTTGTTCTAATTGTTTGAGATTTTTTTCTATAAATTCTTTTTTAGTTATAAATTTTTTTTCGTGCTTATCAGCGATAACTAATGATGAGCTCATTAATAAAATTATTATGATACAAAATATTTTTTTCATTAATTTCAAATATCATTATGAAATAGATATGTAAAATTTTTAATTATTTTTTAGATAAAGAGATATTTTTGATAAAAAATATTAAAAATATTACTGGTATTCCTAAAATAGCAGTAAGTACGAAGAAAAATGGATAGCCAATCATATCAACCATTCCACCAGCATATCCCGCAATTAATTTAGGTAAAAATAACATAATTGAACTAAACAAAGCATATTGAGTAGCTGTAAATTTGATAGAGGTAAGCGAGGATAGATAAACAACAAATGAAGCTCCAGCAAAGCCACTCGCAATATTATCAAAGGTTATTACTGTAATTAAAAATGCAATATTTGTTTCACTTACAGCAAGCCATGCAAATAAAAGATTACTACCAGCGGCTATTACTGCACCTACAATTAGACTTGGTATCACTCCCTTGTGTACTGAATAAAGTCCGCCAATAAAACCTCCGATAATAGTTGCAAATAAACCAAAAAATTTTGAGTAGGTAGCAATTTCTTCTATTTGGTATCCTTTCTCTAAATAAAAAATATTAGCCATGACTCCCATCACTATATCTGCAATTCTATAAAGACCGATTAATAAAAGAATAAAAATTGCAATTTTTTTATAGCGATCAAAAAAATCTTTGATAGGTAAAATATAAGCAACAGAAAATTTATCGTAAGAAATAAATTTAATTTTAGTAAAAAAATTTAATACTAAAATTGATAAACCAAATGACAAAATAATTTGAATTGCTGATCCTAAAGTATTTAATAATAAGCTTTTTGTACTAAAAATTTCAGGAAAATAAGTAAGGGAAAGAAAGAAAGTGAATACTGAAATTATTAAGGCAATTAAAAAATTAAACTGGAAAGATGAGCCACGATCTTTATTCTTTCTTATATTAGGTTCATTTGCAAATAATGTAGCACAAATGCCTACAAGCATAAGACAAGCCATTATCTGATACACATTTTTCCAAGTGTTTACATTGTATTGTTCAGCACCAAAGTAAGATGCTAACCACAAGCTACCGGCACCAGAAGTAATCATAGCTATTCGATAACCTGCGAGATACATAGAGGATAGAGCTCCTTGATTTTTAATCGAGGCTGATTCAATACGATAGGCATCGATTACAATATCTTGCGTAGCACTTGCAAATGCAATGCAAACTATACCAATAGCTGTGTAATATAAATTTTGAGATGGATCTGTAAGTGAAGTAAAAATTAAAAATATAATTATTAAAATTTGTGAAATAAGTAGCCAGCTTTTACGATGACCCATTTTTGAAATGAATGGAAGTTTGTATTGGTCAATTAAAGGTGTCCAAATAAATTTAAATGAATAAGCAAAACCAGCCCAGCTAA
>JAYONI010000051.1:0-4463 GCA_038121265.1 Candidatus Pelagibacteraceae bacterium
ACTGCAGCAACTTCAGCAAGTGTAATAGGATCGCCTTTTGGCATCTGTTTAGTTCGGATTAGATCAAAAGTTTCTTTACCAACAATAATTTTCCCCGTTGCTAATGCTTTACGATATGTTTCCTTTTTTTCAGAAACATCAATCATTTTAAAATTATGTTCAGCAAATAAATCTTTTGCCCAATCTTTTAATTCGTTTTGATCTAAAATTTTAAGATTTTTCATTATCCCCCAATAGAAGCTAAATGAGGTGTGATCCCTGTATCTCCAAGTTCAAGATAATGAGACTCTTTTTTGAAATTTAATTGTTTTAAAATTAAAATTTTTAATTCATTTTTTTGATCAGGAGATTGTAATAGTGGTCTTAAGTCTGTTCCTGTATTTCCAAATAAACATAATCGTAATTCTCCTTTTGCAGTAATCCTTAATCGGTTACAAGTTTTGCAAAAATCTTTGGAGTATGGTGCGATAATTCCAAACTTTCCTTTATAGTTTGAATGAACAAAATTAATAGAGGGTCCAGCATCCGCTACTCTCGCAACTTCATTCCAGTTCTTTTTTAAAAGATAATTTTTAAAAACAGATGCGCTTACATGATATTTTTTAAAATATTCTAAACTATCTCCTGTTTGCATTAATTCTATGTATCTAAAGTCGATAGCATTTTCTTGCACAAACTGTTCCCAACTGTCAAAGTCTGCTTCGCTATCATTAATATTTTTTAACAAAACAGCATTCACTTTTATATTTGTAAAACCTTTGTCTTGTAAAATTTTTATTCCTTCCAGAATTTGTGGTAACCGGTCATGACCCGTAATTGTTTTAAATTTATTTCTATCTAGACTATCGATACTAATATTAATTCCATTAATGCCATCTTTAATTAATTGGTCTGCAATTTGATTTAGTTTGTAACCATTGGTAGTCATTACCAAGTTATTAATTTTACCTTTTGATTTAATATTTTTTAAAATATCAAAAAAATCTTTTCTTACCGTAGGCTCACCACCCGTTAATCTTATTTTAGAAACACCAAGTTCTGACAAGGCAGAAACTAAATTAGAAATTTCATCTAAAGTTAAAAATCCAGGTTTGTTTTCTTGCTTGAAATATCCGTTGGGTAGGCAGTAGCCACATTTAAAGTTACAAACGTCCGTAATCGATAACCTGATATATGGGAATGTTCTCCCAAAGCTGTCTGTTAGTGCCCCCATGGCTTAATTTGTAGCATAAAATAAAGATTTTAAACAAGATAATTCACTTTAAAATTGAAATTTTTCTACCAGAAAGTGTGTGCCAGGATAAAAAAAAAGGACTAGTATATTCATTATATTTCAAATTTTAGGGGGAAAATTATGAAAACATTAAGTAAAAAAAACGTAAGTAGAAGAAATTTTTTAACAGGTTCAGCAACCATTGCAGGATTAGCGGCTGCTTCATCAGCGCTACCAATTACCGTTGCAAATGCAAATCATACTGAATCAACAGATAAATTGCCTGATTTTATTAAATGGAAAAAAAGATCAGCGTTAATTGTTCATAGTAGTAAAACTATGGAAACACATAGAACCGAAATTGGTTCTAGTCTTATTACTCCAATCAGACACATCTATGTTAGAAATAATTTACCCTCACTAACAGATGAACAAATTGGAAAAAGACAAGATTGGAAAGTAAGTGTAGCAGGAGTTAAAAATCCTAGAACATTTACCTTAGCTCAACTACAAACTTTAGGACAAACAACAATTGCTACTGTTTTACAATGTTCTGGAAACGGCAGAGGATGGTTCCCTCATAAACCATCTGGTTCACAGTGGCAAACAGGAGCTGCGGCTTGTGTTTTATGGACTGGAGTGCCAGTTGAAACAGTTGTCAAAGCATGCGGTGGATTAGCTAAAGGTGCAAAATTTATGACATGCACTGGAGGTGATGCTCCAAAAAATTTAGATCCTAAAAAAGCTACGATGGAAAGATCAATTCCATTAAAAGCTCACAAGGACGCAATCCTTGCATGGGAAATGAATGGTGTTGAAATTCCAAATGCTCATGGAGCACCAGTTAGAGCAGTAACCCCAGGTTACTTTGGTGTTAATAACGTGAAGCATTTAACTAAACTTGATTTTACTGCTAAAGAATCTTCAGTGAGATACATGAAATCTAGTTATAGAATTTCACCAATTGGTAAAAAAGGATCTCAGTATCCAAGCTGTTGGGAAATGCCTGTGAAATCATGGGTAACTTCTCCTAGCCAAGATGGAAAAGTTAAATCTGGAAAAGTAGTTATTTCAGGAGTTGCTTTTGGTGGAACAAAAAAACTTTCAGGAGTTAAAGTTTCACTAGACTTTGGAAAAACTTGGAAGAGTGCAAAACTTGTCGGTCCAGATCTAGGCAAATTCGCTTGGAGACAATTTGTTTATGAAACTACATTAAAACCTGGTTTCTATAACGTTGCTTCTAAAGCATCAGCTGATGGAAAATCTCAACCTGAAGCAAGAATGGATAACCGAAGAGGTTATGCTCATAATGGTTGGAAAGATCACAGCATAAGCTTAGACGTAGTTTAAAAAAATAGGCTAGAAAAAAAACAATTTTAGACTAGTATTTAGTCCTATGAGAAAACTATTCTTTTTTTTATTAATAGCTTTATTGCCTAGCACATTGGGATTCGCTGATGCTGCTAAAACAAAGGCTGGTAAAGAGATTTTTAATGGAAAAGGGATGTGTGCAGGTTGTCACGTATTAAAAAATGCTGGTGCCAATGGAAATATTGGTCCAAGTTTGGATCAGTTAAAACCAAGTATGGAAAGGGTTACAGCTGCTGTAAATGGAGGATTAGGTATTATGCCTGCTTTTGGAGCTACTGGAATGCTAACACCTAAAGAGATTGAGGCAGTTTCTTTTTATGTTGCAACAAATGCAGGAAAATAGATATAAGGCTTTATGATGGAATTTTTAAATATGGGTGGCTACGCAGTTTTTGTGTGGGGATCTTACGCGATTGCATTAGGTTTAGTATCCATACTTTATATTAAATCTACAAAAGAACTTTCTAAGTTAGAATCTAAACTTGTTAAAAAGACTACAAGAAGCGAAGAAGTCCAGTCTTTACCACAAGAAATTTAATTTTAATTTAAATTATACGTAGATTTATCTCAATTTGGATTTTATCCAAAAATATTTACGCCCATTCGAATTGCAACAAACAAAACTAATAGAGAAGTTATTAGTGCTAATATTTTAGCTGACAACATTTTTAGATTTAAAAAATTACCTAATTGACCACCAAGTAAAACCGCTAAGATTAGATAAGCGTATTCAGGAATAGCATTTAAAGTATTAGATTTTGTTAATTGGCCAACAACTCCAGAAATTGAATTAATTAAAATAAATACTGATGCGGCTGTTACAATATGTTTTGGTTTAGCTGCTCGAAGTAAAAATAAAATAGGGCTTAAAAAAATTCCTCCGCCAATTCCAACTACTCCAGAAATAAATCCTAATACACTTCCGATGGATACAGAAATAACATGAGGTATTTTTTTGTAATTTTCCTCTTTGTCATCATAAGATTTAAAATTAATCAAAAGCAAAATACCTGCAGTAGTTAACACCGCAAATAATAATAGTTGAAAAAAACTTTTTTCTATTGGCAAAGAACCACCAAGATAAGCAAATGGGATTGACCCAACAAAGTAAGGAATTAAAAATTTAAAATTTAAATTTCCAGCTCTTGCGTAATTAAAACAATTTCCTGAAACAACAATAATATTGCAACATAGTGCTATTACGGGAAAAATTTCATAGGGGACTCCCCATAATAAAAGTAAAGCTAAATAAGTAGACCCACCACCAAATCCAACACTGGAATAAACTAACGCTGTGAGAAAAAATAAAACAAATAGCAGAATTGTCATACAAGCATTAAGACACTTTATGGTAACTTGTCAAATGCAGCTTAGATAACTATATGTAAGGAATATAAATTATGATTAACCTAATTCCATACGAACAACTAGGCGGAGCAGATCACGGCTGGTTAAAAGCAAAGCATCATTTTAGTTTTGCTAATTATCAAAACCCACATCGCATTCGATTTGGACCAATGCGAGTTATTAATGATGATATTGTTGCGCCAAAGACAGGTTTTGATCCACATCCACATGACAATATGGAAATTATTACTTATGTGAGAAAAGGAGCAATTACGCATAAAGATGACATGGGTAACGAAGGAAGAACCGAAGCGGGAGATGTTCAAGTCATGTCTGCCGGAACGGGTGTCGTTCATTCTGAATATAATTTAGAAAATGAAGAAACTAATCTGTATCAAATCTGGATGTTTCCTAATAAAAAAAATGTCAAACCAAGATGGGATGCAAAACAGTTCCCCAAAGAACCTGTAACCGATAAATTAAAACCATTAGTAACTGGTTTTAATCATCCTGAAACCGATAGTTTAAAAAT
>JAYONI010000052.1:0-4301 GCA_038121265.1 Candidatus Pelagibacteraceae bacterium
TTGTTTTAATTGTTGGAATAATTATTTTATTTAAAAGGACAGTTTTTGAAAAATCCAAGTTGTCATAATTTCGAATTACAAGCGGTAGAAGGTGATGAGCATCAAAGACTCGTTTGTATTAATTGTGGTGAAATTAATTATAATAATCCAAAAATAGTAACTGGATCTTTAATAGTACATAAAAATAAATTTTTACTATGCAAAAGAGCCATTGAACCCAGTAAGGGTTTGTGGACTATTCCTGCAGGATATCTTGAAGGAAATGAAACTGTTCAAACAGGTGCATTAAGAGAAGCTTATGAAGAAGCAAAAGCAAAAATTCATATCGATCATTTATTTGCAATTTTTTCTCTAAAAAAAATTAATCAAATTCAAATTATTTATCTTGCACATTTAAAAGAAGACTACTTTGCTCCTGGTATTGAAAGCTTAGATGTTCAATTATTTGATTATGACAATTTACCCTGGAAAGAGATGGCTTTTTCAAGTGTTCGATGGGTTTTTGAGCTTTATAAATCCTATAAAAATGGGGAGAATTTACCATTCTCGAAAGAGGACTAATTTTCTATGTTTTTTTTCCTATATTTATTATAAATGCATAATCAAAATATGAAAAAACTAGCATCAATTATTGCAGCTTTGACAATTACAGCAACAAATGTTGTTGCGGGAGATTTTAATGCGGCTGTAGGAAATTTTGATTTTAGCGATAAAGGAAAAAGAGCTGCGATGCTCGAGTTAACTTACGGATTTACTGAGAAGAATATAGATACAAAAATTGGAACTATTCAACCAATTGCTGGAGCATTTTTTACTGCAGACTCTGCTGGGATGGCATACGTTGGTGCAAAAATAGATTACAAATTAGGAATGTTTACAATTACTCCAAGTTTTACTCCTGGCCTTTATAATGAGGGTAATGGTAAAGATTTAGGTCATGCAGTTGAATTTAAATCTCAAGTTAATATTGGTTTAAATTTAGGAGCAAGTTCAATTCTTTCTGCAGGATACAGTCACGTATCAAACGCTAGTCTAGGAGATAAAAATCCTGGAGCAAATAGCTATACTTTTAATTTTTCTAGACAATTTTAAATTTAAATGAAACTCAGCGACTGTTATAATGTCGGTGATTTTAGAAAACTCGCCAAACAAAAATTACCTTCACCCATATTTCATTATATTGATGGAGGAGCTGACGATGAAGTCACATTAAAAAGAAACACAAGTTCATTTGATAAGTGTGATTTAATTCCTTCTGTTCTGACAGATGTTAGTCATGTTGATATTTCAACAACCGTTCTAGGGCAAAAAATAAATTTTCCACTTTTTTTATCTCCAACAGCTATGCATCAAATGTATAATTCGGATGGAGAAAAAGCTACCTCGAGGGCCGCTGAGAAATTTGGTACTTTTTTTAGCTTATCCACTATGGCTACCACAAGTATAGAGCAAGTATCAGAATTTTCGAGTGGACCAAAAATGTTTCAACTATACATTCATAAAGATCAAGGTCTAACAGACAATTTGATCGATCGTTGTAAGCAATCAGGTTTTAAAGCCATGTGTTTAACGGTGGATACAATTGTAGCTGGAAATAGAGAAAGAGATCATCGCACAGGTTTTACAACACCTCCTTCTTTAACTTTAGAAAGCTTGTTTAGTTTTGCAATGCATCCGGAGTGGAGTTTAAAATATTTATTTGGACCAAAATTTAAATTAGCAAATATTGCTCACATGACCAACAAAGGTACGAGCATTGAAATGTCAATTATGGATTATATCAATCAGCAGTTTGATACTTCTATGAATTGGAAACATGCAGAATATGCCATTAAAAGATGGGGTGGTCCATTTGCTCTTAAAGGAATTATGTCAGTAGAGGATGCCAAAAGAGCAATAGATATTGGAGCTTCTGCTATAATGATTTCAAATCATGGTGGTAGACAATTAGATGGATCCAGATCTCCTTTTGATCAATTAGAAACTATTGTTGATGCGGTTGGAGATAAAATAGAGGTGATTTTGGATGGTGGAATTCAGCGAGGAACTCATGTCCTAAAAGCATTAGCTTTAGGAGCAAAAGCTTGTTCCATGGGTAAAGCTTATTTATATGCATTAAGTGCTGGGGGCCAGCCTGGGGTGGAAAGATTGTTAAGTAAATTAAAAGATGAAATTGAACGAGGAATGACTTTAATGGGTTGTAGATCTGTTCAAGAGCTTACAAAAGACAAAATAACTTTCGATAAATAAATATTATGAAAATCGCTGCAAATTTTTTACGAATGGGAACCGAGTCTGCATTTGTTGTTTTAGCTAAAGCAAAAAAGTTAGAGGCTGAAGGAAAAGAAATTATTAATCTTGGTATTGGTCAGCCTGACTTTAGAACTCCTCAACACATAGTAGAAGCTGGAAAGCAAGCTTTAGAAGCAGGTCATCACGGGTATACAGCAGCGAATGGAATGATTGAATTAAGAACAAGTGTTTGCAAGCATGTTCATAAAATGTATGGAGCAACCATTGATCCTTCTAGAGTTTTAATCACTCCAGGAGGAAAACCAACTATGTATTTTGCTATTATGCTATTTGGTGAGCCTGGATCAGAAATAATTTATCCAGAACCAGGTTTTCCTATTTATGAGTCTATGATTAATTATTCTGGGGCTAAAGCAGTTCCAATGTATTTATCAGATAAAAATAACTTTTCTTTTAATTGTAAGGAGGTGTTGTCTCTTATTAATGAAAAAACAAGACTTTTAATTTTAAATAATCCTCAAAATCCAACAGGAGGATTAATACCAAAAGAACAAATTGATGAACTCGCAGAAGGTTTAAAAAAATTTCCAAATGTTGCTGTCTTGAGTGATGAAATTTATAGCAGACAAATTTATGATAATAAAAAAATGCCATCATTTTTTAATTATCCAGAATTATATGATCGATTGATAGTTTTAGATGGTTGGAGCAAAACTTATGCAATGACGGGGTGGAGATTAGGATGGAGTGTATGGCCAGAGCAATTTATTGAATTAGTAACTAGAATGGCCATTAATAGTTATTCTTGTGTGTCAGCAGCAAATCAAGTTGCAGCGATTGCAGCATTAGAGGGTCCCCATGATTTTTTGGAAGACATGATGAAACAATTTACAAGAAGAAGAAAATTAATTGTTGATGGTTTAAATTCTATGCCAGGTATCACATGCAATAATCCTGGAGGGGCATTTTATGTATTTCCTAATGTTAGTGGCACAGGCATGACTGGGGAAAAATTTGCAGAAAAATGTTTATATGAAGCAGGAGTTGCAATTGTTCCAGGTACAAGTTTTGGAAAATCAGCAAAAGATTTTGTGCGTTTTAGTTTTGCTAATTCTTACGAAAACATTGAAAAAGCATTAGAAAAAATTAAGAAGATTCTTTAAATTTTTTATTAATTCTCTATAAAAAAGCACAAATTTATTATAGTTTTAGCTTATGTCACTATTCATGCCAGAACCTGACCAACAAACGCTAGCAAAAGCTAGTAGTATTATTAGTCAATTAAGAAAAATTTCAAAAAATGTTTTATCGGAGGAAGAGGAAAAAGCAGTTTATGAAACAGATGGTTTAAGTGTTCATCGTCAAAGACCTATTGCAGTGGTACTTCCGGAAAATACAGAAGAGGTTAGTAAAGTTTTAAAATATTGTTACGAAAATAATATTAAAGTAGTTCCGAGAGGAGCTGGAACGGGTTTATCTGGTGGGGCGTTGCCGCTTAAAGATTGTGTGTTAGTTGGACTTGGAAAATTTAATAAAATTCTTGAAACTGATTTTGAAAATAGATGTGTCGTGACACAGCCGGGAGTTACTAATTTAGCTATCACAGGAGCTGTTCAGCATGAGGGATTTTATTATGCTCCAGATCCTTCCAGTCAATTAGCTTGCTCTATTGGTGGAAATATTTCTACAAATGCTGGAGGTGTTCACTCATTAAAATACGGAGTAACAACTAATAATGTTCTTGGTGCAGAAATGGTTTTAATTGATGGAACTATTATTAGATTAGGTGGAAAAAACTTAGACCCAGAAGGTTATGATTTATTGGGAATCATAACTGGCTCTGAGGGATTACTTGGTGTCATAACCGAGATCACAGTTAGAATATTAAAAAAACCTCAATCAGTGCGAGCTGTATTAATTGGTTTTAATACAAACGATGATGCTGGAAATTGTGTGGCTGATATTATTAGTTCAGGCATTATCCCTGCCGGAATGGAAATTATGGATAAGCCATTAATTATTGCAACAGATAATTTTGCAAAAGCAGG
>JAYONI010000053.1:0-4180 GCA_038121265.1 Candidatus Pelagibacteraceae bacterium
TCAATCAGTTCTTTATAATAAGGCCATCGCTTATGCAGTAGTTTTCCTGAAGAAAAAGGAGAAAGAAAAATATAAGGCTTTGCTACTGGAACATGAAAATGATTATCAGCTGCCCAGGAAAAATCTGGATACAAAGTGTTATTCGCCTTAATACCAGTTCGTTCTAGCTGAGTTTTAAATCTTTCAAGCACTCCATCTTGATCAAAATCAGATTTGCTTTCATCAGTTTGCAAAATAGTTCTCGTGGAAGACCAGTTAGAAAGATTAAATAAGTGCTTTCGGTAAAATTCTGTTCTAGATGAATTTTGAAGATCAATCACTTGAGAAAATGTTCCCTCTTCAATTATTTTTTTTAATTTAAATAAATAAAATATATTCCATCTTGGTTTTCTTTCATCAACTAAAACCCGGTCAATATAAGGGCATTTTTCAAATAAAGGCTTATATAAAGAGGATGTTAAAATCGTAATTGTATCTTGGTAAAAATGATTTCTAATATCCTGCAAAACACCTGAAGCTTGCACGATGTCTCCTAATGAGCCATGCTTGATGATTAAAATATTTGACATAAATTCTTAATAAAATAACTAGTAAAACAATGAATACCACAAATAAAATATTATCTGAAATATCTGCAGGTGAATTATTTGATAAAATAACCATTTTACAAATCAAAATGGAGAAAATCCAAGATCCAGAAAAACAGATAATTATTAATAAAGAATTAAGCAGTTTAAATGAAACTTTAGCAAAACATATCCAAATGAACTCTGACCTAGAGGCATTAATGGGTCAGTTAAAAAATATCAATCTTCAACTATGGGATATTGAAGAAGGCAAAAGAGAATGTGAAAGACAAAAAGACTTTGGTGATACTTTTGTTCAACTTGCGAGAAGAGTGTATCAAGATAATGATAAACGAGCGAAAGTGAAAGCTGAAATTAACAAACTTACTAATTCAAATATTTCTGAAGTAAAAAGTTACAAAGCCTATTAATCTAAATGCAAACTTGGAATTTTTTTTCTAAGTAGGTCAGGTAAGCTACTATCGATCTCCGCAAGGATAAAACCAGTTCCACTTTTTTTCTCAGCTAAAATTACACCATCTGGAGATATAATTAATGAGTGTCCAAATGTTTGTCTTTTATTAAAGTGGGTACCAGTTTGTGCTGGAGCAAAAACATAAGAAAAATTTTCAATTGCTCTTGCTTGTAATAAAGTATGCCAATGTTTTTCACCTGTGGTTTTAGTGAAAGCTGATGGAACTGATAAAAATATACATCCAAGCTTTGCCATTTTTCTATACATTTTAGGAAAACGTAAATCATAACAAATACTCATGCCTAATTTTCCCCACGGTAAATTTGCAATAGCTATCTCTTGACCTGGTAAATATTTTTCTGACTCTTGATATTGCTCTGTACTAGAAAGAACTACATCAAACATATGCATCTTGTCATATGTTTTAACTATTTCACCGCTCTTATTAATTAAAATCGAACGGTTTACTAATTTTGAAGATGAAACTTTGATTGGCATACCACCAATTAAAATCCATTTTTTTTCAGACTTAGATAATTTTTGTATAGATTGTATGAATGAATTATTTTCATAACCCTCGCAGTTAGCTAACAATTCTTTTCCATCTAAAGAAAAAAGGGATGAGTTTTCAGGTGTAAGAATAAAATCAGCACCTGCTTTGATAGCCTCATGTGCATAATTAGTAATGGACTGTAAATTTTCCTCTACTTTATTAGTGCATGTCAGCTGAATACAAGCGACATTAAATTTCATGCAAATTATCTATTAACAGAACTAACGAAATTCCAATTGCAATCGAAGCTTGGAATAAAAACCTCAGAAATCTTACTATTTCCAAAGCATTTTTCTAAAGTCTGGATCCAATTTTGTACTTGAATAGGTTTTTTATTATTAGATCCAACTTGGGCTGTAATAACACCATCTTTTTTAACAATGCGTTTAATTTGATCCATATTTTTCTCAGCAAGGTTAATGCAGTATGGATCATCATTTAAATCAATAAACAAATGATCATATTTTTCATTTTCACTAGATAAAATATTATGAAAAGCATCACCCCAAATAGTATTTACATTGTTACTTTTGTTTATGTTTTTAAATACTTCTGGAAGATATTTCTGACACGCCTCTACAACTTCTTTATCTAACTCAAACCAATCTACATAATTAAATCCATTTTTAATACATTCTCTTGCAACGCCACCATCACCACCACCAATAATCGCAGCCGAAGAATTATTTGTCGATAAAGATAATCCTGAATTAACAAAAGTAGAGGAGTAAAGTTTTTCATCTTTTTCTGCTACTTGAATTTCATTATCAATAAATAAAGCATTGCCAAATTCTTTTAATTTTAAAATTTCAATAAATTGACCTTGGGCTGATTTAAAAGACTTAATAAATTCTTCTACAACATAATATTTTTTGTGACCTTCCGAACTATAAATATCTTCATAGTGATGAATGGTATCTCTAGTAAATTCTTTTCTAACAACACTCGTGTGCTGAATTTCTTTTTTTAAAATATCTAACGCTACATTGGGATGAATCTTTCCGCACGTAAAGAAATCAAAACTAATAATTCCATTCTCTGGAAATGTATGAAAGCTCATATGGCTTTCCATTAACAAGGCAATCATTGTTAGACCTTGTGGGGTAAATTCTTTCTTAGAAATATTAACTACACCAACCTTAGCTGCTTTTGCTATTTTGTAGATAACATCTTCGTAAAATTTTGCTGAATATTCTTTCTTAACTCCTAAAAAATCTAAAGTGATATGATCGCCAACTTTAACCATTTAGGTCTCTCCTTTTTTATAGTTTTTGACTTTACCTAAAACTTTGCTCATCAGAGATTTCGACAAAATTTTAGGATTCCCAATCCTTAAACAGTTTATATACTGACTCGACAAATATTCAACTTCCTGGGCCAATTCAAATGCAGCAGCAATTGTTTTGTCAGTTGCAACCTGACCGTGATTTTCAATCAAACATGCTCTTCTATCCTTTAAAGCTTTTATAATATTTTTTGACAGCTCCACTGTTCCAAAAGTAGCGTATTTTGCGCATTTAATATCAATACCACCAGCTACTGCTACCATATAATGAAAGGCAGGAATTTTTTTTCGCATACATGCAAGTGTTACTGCAGATTTAGAATGTGTATGCACAACTGCATTCATATTTTTTTTATATAAATAAATATCTTTATGAAAATGCCATTCTGATGAAGGCTTATTATTTTTTTTATCGTATTTTCCTTTCAGACTTACAAAAACAATATCAGATACTTTTAATTCATTATATTTCATTCCAGATGGTGTAATTAAAAAACCATCCTCCTTATTTTTGGTATGACGAATAGAAATATTTCCAGATCGTAAAGGAGAAAGGTTGGTGCTATTTAATTTTTTAGCAAATTTTATGATTAATTTTTTTTTATCTAATTCACTTTTCATGAAAACATTTTTTTTAAAGATTGAGCATTAGCATCACAAACACCTTTTTCTGTAATAAATCCTGTAACATATTTTGCAGGTGTAATATCAAAAGCTAGATTTAAGGATTTGCTTTCTACAGGATAAATATTAATTTTTTGTACATTGTTATTTTGATCTAAGCCACTTACTATATTTAATTCTTCGCCAGATCTTTCTTCAATAGGAATGTCTTGGCCATCATTTAATTTCCAATCAATGGTGGAGCTAGGTAAAGCTACATAAAATGGAATATTATTATCATATGCCGCTAATGCCTTAAGATAAGTTCCTATTTTATTTGCAACATCTCCATTAGCTGAAACTCTATCAGTACCCACAATACATACATCTACTTTTCCTTTTTGCATTAATAAACCGCCAGTATTGTCAGCTATAATTGTATTAGGAATTTTTTCATGGTTTAATTCATAAGAAGTTAAAGAAGAACCTTGATTACGTGGCCTTGTTTCATCAACCCAGACATGAACGTTAATATTATTTTGAAATGCTTTATAAATCGGTGCAGTAGCAGTGCCCCAGTCTATCGTTGCAAGCCAGCCAGCATTGCAATGAGTTAATATGTTTATAGTTTCTAATTTTTTTTCTTCTTTAATTTTTTTAATAATTTCTAATCCGTGATTACCAATACTTTCACACAT
>JAYONI010000054.1:0-4149 GCA_038121265.1 Candidatus Pelagibacteraceae bacterium
TGGTTCATAGATACCACCTCATCTTCTCGAACATCCAATTGATTAGCAATTTGTGTGACATGTTCTGGTAACATATCTCCTTTTTCAGCAGCAAAAATTTGGTTTTTAACTTTTTTTAAATTAAAAAATAATTTCTTTTGAGCAGCAGTGGTTCCAATTTTGACCAAACTCCAAGAACGCAAAACATATTCTTGAATAGAAGCTTTAATCCACCACATTGCATACGTTGCTAGACGAAAACCTTTTTCAGGATCAAATTTTTTTACTGCTTGCATCAGACCAATATTTCCTTCTGATACTAATTCACTTACGGGCAAACCATAACCTCGGTAACCCATGGCAATTTTTGCTACTAATCGTAAATGACTAGTAACTAATTTATGCGCAGCTTCCTTGTCACCTTGCTCCCTCCAATTTTTTGCAAGAATATATTCCTCTGCTGCATCAAGCATGGGAAATTTTCTAATTTTTGCAAGGTAAGCACTAAAGCTACCTTCTGGGCTTAGCGTTGGTAAATTGGTTTTTGTGACTTCTTTACTCATATATTTATTATGTAATTTTTAATTAAAAAATAACAAGGTCTTAATTTCCAAGTTTTTTTAACATTTTTTGAAAGTTTAACAAATCTTTAGGCAAATCTGTGGTAAAAAAAAGTTCCTTTCCTGATGTAGGATGAATAAACCCTAGAGATTTTGCATGTAATGCTTGGAAGGTAATATTATTTAATAATGTTTCAAAATCTGGATCAATATCACGAATTTTTTTTATTTTTTTCCCATAAGTTGGGTCACCAATAATCGGATTTCCTTTATGCGATAAGTGAACTCGTATTTGATGCGTTCTGCCCGTTTCTAAAATACACTCAACCAAACTAATATCTGGAATATTTGTTCCTTTATAAATTTCTAATGTTTTATAATTAGTAATTGCGTTTTTTCCCTGACCTACATCTGCGCTCATTTTTTGTCGGTTATATCTACTTCGTCCAATAAGTGTTTCAATTCTTCCACTGGTAGGTTTGATCATACCCCAGACAAAAGCCAAATAGGATCTAGTGATCGAGTGATCTTCAAATTGTTTTGCAAGCTCGTTATGTGCCACATCATTTTTTGCAACTACCAGCAAACCGCTAGTATCTTTGTCAATTCTATGAACAATTCCAGGTCGTAATTCTCCGTTAATGCCTGATAAGTTTCCTTTACAATGGTGTAGTAGTGCATTCACTAAAGTACCATCAGCATTACCAGCTCCTGGATGAACAACCATTCCAATTGGTTTATTGATGACTAGCAAGTCTTTATCCTCATAAATAATATTTAATTTAATATCTTGAGCTTTAGTGTCAGTTACAACGGGCTCTGGAACTTCTAATTGAATATTATCTCCTGTTGTAATTTTTTTTGCATTTTCATTAATTAGTTTATTATTAATTAGTAACGCTCCTTCTTTCACTAATTTTCCAATTTTAGTTCGACTAAAAGAAGGTAGTTGTTCTGCAATAAATTGATCTACACGCTTACCGTTTTGTTCTTCTTCCACGCTAAACATGTATTTTTTATTTGTCATAGTCTTGATATAACATCTTTGTGGTCTTGTAGTGAAATGGATATCATTCTTGTCTTCGAAACAAGCGTTTTAGGTTCGAATCCTAACAAGACCGCCATTACTCACCAACATTCACTAAGCTTCCTTTAATTTTAGCAGATTTAAAAGATTGGTAAAAAGTAAAAAGCGCAACACTCAAATAAATCACATTAAGCATGAGTGCGTGATAAATATTAGAATAATTTACCACTCCATTAATCAGAATAGATCGTGTCTCCTCAAAAATATGTGCAAGTGGCAATCCTAAGGCAATAGGCTGTAACCAATTTGGTAAAATTTCAACAGGATAATAAATACATCCAATAGGAGCTATAAAAAACAAACTCGCCCAAGCAATGTTTTCAAACGAAGGTCCATATCTCACTAATCCAGAAGTCACTAACAATCCTAAAGTAATTCCAAATAAATAAAGACTAAGCAGAAGTAAAATAAGTGGTATGCCTAATTTAAGTAATGAAATTCCAAACAAAGGAATGGCAATTAGCACTGCCGGAACTAAACCAACAAGCGTTCTGATGAGAGCTGTACAAGTTAAAGCAGTTACAATTTCACCAATTTTAAGAGGAGAGACAAATAAATTAATTAAATTTCTACTCCAGATCTCTTCAAGGAAAAGCATATTATAGCTAATGCTAGATCTAAATAAAAAATCATACAAAATAGCAGCACTTAAAATAATTCCTGCAGTATTATTAAAATAACTACTGTGCATGGTAAAAAATTTAGAAACAAACCCCCACAAAATAATTTGTACCGTTGGCCAGTAAATTAAATCAATAATTCTTGGAACCGATCCTTTAATTAAGTAAAGGTGGCGCAACATAAGAGATAAAATTCGCTTAATGCTCATGTTGCCTTGCCAGTTTTAAAAACACTTCTTCTAAATTATCTCTGCCGTGTTTTTCAATTAAATCACTTGCTGTACCTTGGTCAATGATGGTTCCTTCTTTCATCATTAAAACATAGTCGCTCAACCGAGTAACCTCATCCATATTATGTGAAGCTAATAAAGTAGCCATACTATTCTTTTTTTTATATTTTTCTAAAAAAGTTCTTATGAAATCGCCTGTATCTGGATCCAAACTTGCAGTTGGCTCATCTAACAGAAGAATTTCAGGATCATTAATAATGGATTTAGCTAAAGATACTCTATTTCTTTGACCAGAGGATAGTTCACCAGTTTTTTTATATAAAAAAGGAGATAAGTTTAACTCTTCAATTAATTGTTCAATTTTATTTTTTGGATTTTTTACTTCATACATCATTGCGTACACTTTTAAATTTTCGATTACTTTTAATTTTTTAGGAAGTTCTACATAAGGAGAGGCAAAATTCATTTTTGAAAGATAATGATGATTTTTGGTTAAGGTCTGATCGTTAATTATAATAGAACCCGATGTTGGCGTGATTAAACCTAAAATCATGGCGATAGTTGTAGTCTTTCCACAACCATTCGGACCTAATAAAGCAACTGTTTGATTTTTTTTAATAGAAAAATTAATTTTTTTTACAGCATCAAAGTTACCAAATTTTTTTTCTAAATTATTGATAATTAGCATCTTATCCTGCCGCCCTAGTTAGTCTGTTATTAATAGCGCTACCAATTCCATGATTTGGAATGGGATTAACCGAAATATTTTTAAATCCTTTTTCTTTTGCAGCTCGTAATACAAGATAAAGATTTTTTGCCGCTTCTTGTAATGAAGATTTTTTACTTAAATAAAAAATATGCTTACCTTTTAATTTACTTTTACCAAATACTAATAAAGCACCATTTGGTTTTGCTTTAGTTTGATTAAGATAAACTGGGATACCAGGAGAGTAATGTTTTTTCATCTGACCTGGCGCAAGAATAGTTTTAGATTTAGTTAATAGAGAAACTTTTTTTCTTACAGTTTTTTCTATCATTTCTTTTGTAATAGCTCCTGGTCGTAAAATCTGAATAGTTTTTCCAAAATTTACTACAGTAGACTCTAGGCCTATTTTTATTCTTGCCGTGTCCAAGATCATTGCTAATCTATTTTTAAATTCTTTGTAAACATCTATAGCTCGTAATGTACTTACCGCATTACTCATGTTAGCACTTGGCGCAGCTATAGGAACCCCTGATTGCTTTATAATGGATAAAAAAGTTTTGTGACTTGGTATTCTGCAGGCAATTTGTTTTTTACTATTAAGTACTAAAGGAGAAATACCTGAATTTTTTTTTACCTTGAGAATATAAGTAATAGGTCCAGGTGAGAATTTATTTGCTAGTTTAACACAATCTGGATGCATGATTGCATACTGTTTGATGTGTTCAAGATTAGAAAAATGAACAATTAAAGGATTGTGCCTAGGTCTTTTTTTTAATTGGTAAATTTTTTTTACTGAACTTGATTTTAGTGCATTTCCAGCTAATCCATAAACAGTCTCAGTAGGTATGGCGATAACTGCTCCTGATTTAATCAACAGGCTAGCCTTCGTTATATTTTTTTTCGTCGCTTTATAGATATTTGAATAGAATTTCATTTTTAATTATTTATTATGCCTTTAATGAAAAAA
>JAYONI010000055.1:0-4110 GCA_038121265.1 Candidatus Pelagibacteraceae bacterium
CTAAGCCATGTTTATATGGTTTGGAAAAAGGAACTCGAATAAATAAATATAAAAAGATGCCTGCTAAAAAAGTAGTCATAGAGTCATAATAATCAAGAAAGAGTAAAAAACCAAATTTTTATTAAACTTGTTAAACTAATAGAACCCTCTATTATTTTATTAACTTGATTTAATAATTCACTATGAACTGGACGAACAATTCAAACACCAAAGCTATTGTAGCTATGTTAGTCGCAACAATCGCACTTTCGAGCATGACCGTGTTTGTAAAAATCATTGGTCCTGATTTTCATCCCATTCAAATTACATTTTTGCGAGCTGTCATAGTATTGCTTGTTCTATCCCCATTCATTTTGAAATCAGGAGTCAGAGATGTTGTCTCTACCCATAAGCCAGTGCTGCATATTTTTAGAGCCTTAGCAGGAGCTGCGAGTAATATTTTATATTTTTATTGTTATCAGCGTATGTCCATTGCTGATGTGACTGTGATTGGTCAAGCAGTACCCATTTTTGTTTGTATTTTAGCAACTATATTTTTACAGGAAAAAGTTGGCTGGAGAAGATGGACGGCAATCTCTTTTGGTTTTTTAGGAGTGGTTCTTGTAATTAATCCTGCAGGACAAATTCAGATTGAATCTCTTATCGCTTTGTTAGCCACTTTATTATTTGCAAGCACATTTTTATTTATGCGAGTTCTTGGCAAAACTGAAAGTCCAACCACAGTTGTTTTTTATTACATGAGTATCAGCGTTATCGTCACTGGTTTAGCACAACCCTTTGTTTGGAAAAGTGTATCTAGTGATTTTTTATGGTTAATGCTGGGCGTTGGAGTTTCTGCTGCGATAGGACAAATGCTAATGAGCTACTCATTAAAAAATGCGGAAGCATCCATCATTACTCCTTTTAAATACTCAGGAATTGTATGGGCAATAATCTTTGATATTATTATTTGGGACTTGTCGCCTATCTTTAGCACGATCGTAGGTGGCCTCATTATTACTCTTTCTGGTATTTATATTTTTCAAAGAGAAACCAAAGCAAAAGCTAAATAAATTTATTCTTAAAGCGGTAATACCAAATAACTTTAAAAATAATAATTCCTAAAATAGGCATCCCAATCATTGCTGTGCGAAGAGGAATAAACTCTCCTGCATATCCCAAAATTAATCCACCTAAAGTTAAAAAACCAAAAGACATCGTAGACCACCAAGTAAGCACTCTAGCTCGATATGAATCATCCACTTCTAATTGAATAATCGTTTGACTGCCAATACCAACAGAAGTTGCAGTAAATCCAGCTACTAGAAATAAAAAAGAAGAAACATAAAGATTATTAAAAAAAACAATAAATACAGCAACCACAAATCCTACATACAACATTGGTAAAATTACTTTTTCTGCTTTGAAACCAGCTTTTTCTCCAAAACCTACCCACATACTTCCAAGTAAAGCGCCAAGGCCAGTTGCTGCAGTAATTAACGACAAACCAAAACTTCCATTTTTTAAAATTTCACCAGCAATCGTAGGTTGGATCTCAAGCATACCACGAACAAAAAAACCATTCATTAAAACTAAAAATAAACATTTAAAAATAATTTCATTGTTAATAGCAACTTTCCCACCTTCAATTAAACGAGTAAAAAATTTTTGATTTTGTTCCAATGATTTTTTCCGATTATTTAATTTAATTAAAATTAAAACGGGTATCAAAGGAAGATACGTTAGTAGTGCTACTATAAATGTAACTTCTAAATTAAAAAACAGAATTAACAATCCTGCAATACTTGGACCAATCACTCGTGATGCATTAAACGAAGCTGCATTTAAGCCTACAGCACTAGATAACATTTCACGCGGAACTACTTCTGAAATAAATACTAACCTTACTGGATGATAACAAGCTTGAATAACACCTTGAATGATTGAAAGAGTAGCCAAAGTAAAAAGAGTGTGGGCATCGAGATGCTCTAAATACCAAATACCAGCTCCAATAAAAAACATGAAAATTTTTAGATAGAGACTTGCTTTGCGCATATCCCATTTTTCAGCAAACACTGCAAACAATGGACCAAACATTCCAGCTGGTGCCATTAACGACAAAGTGACAAAACTGGTCCAAAAAGTTGAGTGAGTTAATTCCCAAGTTAGCCAACCCACTCCAATTTTTTGAATCCATGTTCCTAGTAGTGAAAGAGTGTTGGTAATAAAATAAAGTAAAAAAGTTTGGTTATGAAGAGCGTTCATTTATTCTTTGTTTGATACGAAGGGATACGGATATAGCTTTGCAAAGTTTTTTTAAATAAAAATTTAAAGTTAGGATAACAATTTTTAAAAACTGTTTGTTTACATAGCGAATTAAGTTCTGCCAAAGGATATATACTTTTAGTTGTGCTGATTTTTTTTGACTATTTTCAAAAGATGTATTTATGTCAGTTAATTTTAATCAAAAGGGGATAAAGAAATGAAAATCTTAAAAAAGATCATTGCATTGTTGGTCATTTGTTTGGTTCCATCAATTGCATATTCAAAAACATTAAAAATTGGGGTTGCTGGAGAACCTAGTTCGATTGACCCGCACTATCACAATGTTGGGCCTAACAATATGTTCGCCTCTAACATTTTTTCTATGCTAGTGGGACAAGATGAAAATCAACAAACTATTCCAGATTTAGCTACATCATGGAAACCAATTAACGATACAACTTGGGAATTTAAACTAAGAAAAGACGTGAAGTGGCATGATGGAAGTAAATTCACAGCTGACGATGTTATCTTTACAGCATCAAGAGCTCCGAATGTTCCAAAGTCTCCGGCTAGTTTTGGAATCTACATGAAAGGTAAAACTTTTGTTAAGATTGATGACTATACGGTTCATGTAAAAACAGAAAAGCCTTATCCATTAATGGCAAACGATCTTAGTGTTGTTAAAATTATTTCTAAAAAACACGGAACGAATGCTACGACAGAAGATTATAATAGTGGAAAAGCAGCGATTGGAACTGGTCCTTACAAATTTAAACAATATGTTAAAGGAGACAAAATAATTTTAGAAAGAAACAAAGATTATTTTGGAAAAAAACCTGAATATGACACGGTTGAAATAAAACCAATCAAGTCTGGACCTGCACGGGTTGCAGCATTACTTTCGGGTGATGTAGATTTAATTGATGGTGTTCCACCAGTAGATGTGAAAAAGTTGAAAAAAAATAAAAAAGTTCAACTTAGCAGCGGACCATCCAATAGGGTGATCTATTTACACATCGATCAATTTAGAGAAGACTCTCCGCATGTAAGAGCGATTGGTGGAGGAAAAATTAAAAATCCTCTAATGGATGTAAGAGTAAGAAAAGCAATTTCTCTTGCAATTAATCGTGATGCCATGGTTGCAAAAGTGATGGAAGGTCTTGCTATTCCTGCTGGTCAATTATTACCAAAAGGATTTCATGGTGTTTCAGCAAATATGAAACCAGATCCATATGATATTAAAACTGCAAAACAACTCATGAAAGATGCAGGCTATGGAAAAGGATTTGAATTAACCATTCATGGTCCTAACGATCGATACATTAATGATGCAAAAATTGCAGAAGCATTAGGACAAATGCTTTCGAAAATTGGTATCAAATGTAAGATTGAAACTATGCCAAAAGCTGTTTACTTCAAACGAGCTTCAGCTGGTGGTCCGAACAAAACTCCAGAATTTAGTATGATGGTACTAGGTTGGGGAGCTGGATCGGGAGAAGCTTCTTCCCCACTAAAATCTTTATTAGCAACACATAATAAAGAAAAAGGGATGGGTGGAGCTAATCGAGGAAGACACTCTGATCCTAAAGTGGATGCTTTAATTGATAAAGCTTTGGCTACAGTTGATTCAGCTGCACGAGGTAAACTCCTTGCAGAAGCTACTGAATTAGCTGTTGGAAAAAACTACGGTATCATTCCGATCCATTATCAAGTGAATACGTGGGGCTCTAAAGCTGGCTACACTTATTTACCAAGAACGGACGAATATACAGTGGTTGTAGGTTTTGGAAAAAAATAAAACCATCCAACTTTACAATAATTAAAAAAATAAAAATCCAGGAATAACATTCCTGGATTTTTATTAAG
>JAYONI010000056.1:0-4057 GCA_038121265.1 Candidatus Pelagibacteraceae bacterium
GAGTAGGTTTTTTTATTTATTATTTTTAATATCTACTTTTGCTGGATAAACAATAGATAAAAGGCCTTTTATTTTGATTATTTTAATTAATATCTTGACCGAAAAAGCTTATCAAAATATACCCCTGCTCGGAGAAACTATGGCAAATCTTTGTGAATTAACTGGAAAAAGACCGATGAGTGGACATAATGTAAGTCACTCAAACAATAAAACTAAAAGAAAATTTTTTCCTAACATCAAAAAAGTAACTTTGCGAAGTGAAATTTTAAATAAAAATATTAAATTTAAGATTTCTACTAGAGCATTGAAGGCTGTTGATTTCAGAGGTGGAATTGACGAATTTTTGATCAGAGCTAAAAACGCAAAATTAGCGTTAAGAGTAAAAAAAATTAAAAAACAAATTTTAGCTAAATCTAAATAAATTTTGAAATCTTTAAAAATCATTCCATTTGTAGTGGCCATGATGTTAATAGTTTTGGCCTCTAACTATTTAGTCCAATTCCCTTTCGCATATTTCAAATTAGACAATATTTTAACCTGGGGTGCATTTACTTATCCCATGGCATTTGTTGTGACTGATATTGCTAACCGTATTTATGGTTTTTCTTTCACAAAAAAAATAATTTTTATTGGTTTTGTTTGGGGTGTAATTATTTCATATTTATTCTCTCTAAGTCCAATTGATTTAATTGGAGTAAGAATAGTTATTGGATCAGGAATAGCCTTTCTTGTTGCGCAAACATTGGATGCTAAAATTTTTGATAAATTACGTAATAGCAAAAAATGGTTTGTGCCACCTTTTGTTTCTTCTTTTTTTTCATCGCTAGTAGATACTATTTTATTTTTTTCGATCGCTTTTTATGGAACCGAAATTCCTTGGGTAACTTTAGGAATGGGAGATTTTGCTGTAAAATTATTATTAGCAATCCTTATGCTAATTCCTTTTAAATTAATAGTTGCAAGTCTATTATCAGTTAAGCGTTCGGCCATCAGTTGAAAATAATTCTACTAACTGATCGACCATTGCATCACCTAATTCTTGTACATCTGCAATTTTAATTGCTTTTTCATAATAGTTCGAAACATCGTGACCAATTCCAATTGCATTAATTTCAATATCCTTACTAGCTTCCACCCACTTCACAACTTTTTTTAAATGTTGTTCTAAATAATTTCCAGAATTTACAGATAAAGTTGAGTCATCAACCGGCGCTCCATCAGAAATAACCATTATGATTTTTCTTTCTTCTTTCCTTTTTTTAAGTCTGTTGTGAGCCCACAAAATTGCTTCACCATCTATATTTTCTTTTAAAATTCCCTCTTTTAACATTAAGCCTAAATTATTCTTCGCTCGACGCCATGGAGTATCAGCAGATTTATAAATTATGTGGCACAAGTCATTTAATCTTCCTGGGTTATTTTTTTTATTTTTCATCCATGCTTCTCGGCTTTTGCCACCTTTCCAATTTAGGGTAGTAAAACCAAGAATTTCAACTTTAACCGAGCATCGCTCCAGTGTTCTGGATAAAATATCAGCACAAATAGCTGCTATAGTAATGGGTCTGCCACGCATAGAACCAGAATTATCAATAAGCAAAGTTACAACGGTATCTTTAAAATCAATATCCTTTTCTTTTTTATATGAAAGAGAATTGAAAGGGTCGATAATGACTCTTGGCAGTTTGGATGCATCTAGTATTCCTTCCTCTAAATCAAAATTCCAAGAGCGATTTTGTTTTGCTAATAATTTTCTTTGAAGTTTATTAGCTAATCGCGATATAAAATTTTGCAAACTAGATAATTGGAGGTCTAAATTTCCTCTTAATTTTTTTATTTCATCCTCAGTAATTAAATCTTTTGCATCAATGATTTTATCAAATTGATTGGTAAAAATTGAATATTTTCTGGGGTTTCCATCCTTTGGCGGCTGTCTTTGGCTTTGAGGAATATTTTCGTCATCGCTATCTTCTAACATCGCTTCTTGATCATTCATGCTTGGATCAAATTCAATTTCGGGAACAATATTTTCCATTTCAAATTCTTGGTTTTTGGATTGTTGGTTTTGCTCTTCTTCTAAAGACTGTTGTTGATTTTGATTTTCATTATTATTGTCTTCGCCATTTTCATTTTCAATATTTTGAGGATCATTTTTTTGATCATTAATTTCTAAATCTTCGATAATACTTTTAACTAAATTAGTATATTGTTCTTGATCATTTAAGAAAGTGGTTAGGTTTTCTATTTTATTAAAAATTTTTTTATTAAATAAATCATCCCATCTTTTAAAATCTTGTTTTTTATTTTCATCGATTGGCATATTCATAATATTTTTTCGTAAATATGCTTCAAATGCATCAGCAATAAAATTTTGTGAATGAACATCACTATTGGCAATTTTTTTTTGATAAAAATTATTTAAATTATTTTGAATTCCTTGATATTCATCAGATCCAATTTTTTCATATCTAATTTTTTCAGCAATCTTAAATAAGCTTTTACTTATGGTTCCTCTGGGCTCATTTTTTTTAGAAATAGCTTCATCATTGTATCGCATTCGAAGCGCTTCTGAATCCGCTAGGGCTCTCGCTTCTAAAATTTCATCTTTATTTTCAATGGATAAAATTTTTGGAACGTTAATTTTTGCTATTTTTTCTTGTTCTTTAGGATCGATAGTTTTTCTAGCAATTGCTTTTGCAGTTGAAAGAACGGCAGATTTAAAATTTTCTAATTCTTGTTTACTGTCCATTAGTTTTCCCTACTGATTTTACAGCAGAAGAATTTACTTCATGACCAAAGCAGCGCTGGTAATATTCAGCTACAATTGATCTTTCTAGTTCATCGCATTTATTTAAAAAAGAAACTTTGAATGCATGACTTAAATCTTTAAAGATCTGATAATTATCCGCCCAAGTAATAACTGTTCGTGGGCTCATCACTGTTGAAATATCGCCATTAGCAAATCCATTCCTCGATAAATTAGCAACCTTAACCATATTATTAATAACTTTCTTTCCTTCAGTGTTATTGAGAAATTTACATTTTGCCAAAACAATCTCTTCTTCTTTTTTAGGATCAAGATAGTTTAGTGTTGTTACAATATTCCAACGATCCATTTGTCCTTGATTGATTTGTTGAGTACCGTGATACAGTCCGCTAGTATCACCTAAACCAATTGTGTTAGTAGTCGCAAATAATCTAAAGCATGCATGTTGTTTGATAACTTTATTTTTATCTAAAAGAGTAAATTTTCCATCAGTTTCTAAAACTCTTTGAATGACGAACATCACATCGGGTCTTCCAGCATCATACTCATCAAAGACTAGCGCAATAGGATTTTGTAAAGACCAGGGAAGTACACCTTCTTTAAATTCTGTTACTTGTTTTCCTTCCTTGATCACAATTGCATCTTTTCCAATCAGATCAATTCTACTGATGTGACTGTCTAAGTTTACTCTTACACAAGGCCAGTTTAATCTTGCTGCAACTTGTTCAATATGGGTTGACTTACCTGTTCCATGAAAACCTTGAATGAGCACTCTTCTATTATTTGAAAATCCCGCAAGAATTGCCAAAGTTGTTTCTTTATCAAAAATATAATTTTCATCAATTTCTGGAACGAATTCATTTTTTTTGGAAAAGGCATTAATACTTAAGTCGCTATCAAATCCAAAAGTTTGTTTTACTGAAATTTTGATATCAGGTTGATTTTCGAAATGAGTAGTAGTCATGCAACTTCTGTATTTTTGTTAATGGAATTATCTAAAAAAGCGTACGCGAGTGTAATCTCTTTTAACTTTTCCTCAAATTTTTTATTTCCAGCATTAATATCAGGGTGATATTTTTTCACAAGCTTTTTGAATTGAGCTCGTATTTCGTCCCAATTAACATCCGAGTTTAATTCCATTTTTTTTAAAGCAATAATTTGGGTGCGACTATATTTTGTCCCTTTGTATTCGGTAGAATTCTTAAATTTATTAAAAAATAGCAATTCATCTTCAATGGCATTGCTCCATAATTTTTGAAAAAAAACATCTCGGTTTCCAAATTTTTGTGTTTT
>JAYONI010000057.1:0-3998 GCA_038121265.1 Candidatus Pelagibacteraceae bacterium
GCACAAGAAGGACAGGAAATAATTTTAACACCTCTATTTTTTAAATTTAAACTTTTTAGTATTTCCAAACCAGCTTTAATTTCATCAACAGGATCTGAAGATAAAGAAACACGAATGGTATCACCAATACCATCCATTAAAAGCATGCCCATCCCAATAGAAGATTTAACAGTTCCAACAAAATAACTTCCAGCTTCAGTGATCCCTAAGTGCAAAGGATAGTCACACTTAGTTGCTAATAGTCTGTAAGAACTAGTTGCTAAAAATATGTCTGAAGCTTTCACGCTTATTTTAAAATTAAAAAAATCTAAATCTTCTAAAATTTTTATATTTAACATTGCGCTTTCTACTAATGCTTCAGGACAAGGTTCTTTATATTTTTCCAACAAATTTCTATCTAACGAACCGCCATTAACCCCAATTCTAATAGAGCAATCATGATCCTTTGCAGCCTTTACAATGTCAGCAACTCTTTCTTTGGAACCAATATTTCCTGGATTAATTCTTAAACAACTAGCGCCAGCTTTTGCAGCTTCAATTGCTCGTTTATAGTGAAAATGAATATCTGCAACAATTGGAACATTTGTTTCTTTAACAATTTTAGCTAAGGATTGAGTAGACTCTTCATCTGGGCATGAAACTCTAACAATATCAGCACCCGCATCCTCCAAATCTTTTATTTGCTTAATAGTTCCTTTAACGTCAGTGGTTAAAGTATTGGTCATAGACTGCACAGATATAGGAGCATCTCCTCCCACTAAAACATTACCAACTTTTATTTGTCTCGATTTTCTTCTTGAAATATTTCTAAAGGGTCTAATTTCACTCATTTATCTAACTCAAAAACTTGATGAATGACTTGAACTGCCTCTTTCGTATTTTTTTCATCAACTAAAACAGAAATTTTAATTTCAGAAGTAGATATAACTTGAATATTAATATTTTTTGATGAAAGAGCATTAAACATTTTATAAGCAACACCAGGATGTGTAATCATTCCTGCCCCAACAATAGAAACTTTTGAAACTGCATCATCAGCAAGAATTGAGTCATAGCCAAGTTCTGATTTAAGAGATTCCATTAAAGACTTAGTTTTTTTTAAATCATCCCTCTTAATAGTAAAAGTAACGTCCGTTTTTTGATTATCAGCAGATATATTTTGCACAATCATATCAACAACAATACTGTTATCAAATAACGGTTTAAAAATTTTTGAGGCAACACCTGGCTTATCTTTTACTCCTTGCAAAGTTATTTTTGCATCATCTTTTGAATAAGCAACACCTGTAATAACATTTTCATAAGAAATTTTATCCTCTGATAAAATTTGTGTTCCAGGGTTATTGGTAAAAGTTGATTTAACATAAATTTCAACATCATTAATCATTGCAGTTTGAACCGAACTACTTTGCATGACCTTTGCTCCTAGAGATGCCATCTCTAACATTTCTTCATAAGAAATTTTGTCTATTTTTTTTGCTTTAGTTTCAATATCTGGATTGGTAGTAAAAACACCATCTACATCCGTATAAATTTCACAAAAATCTGCATCGACACATTTTGCAACAGCTACAGCTGAAGCATCTGAACCTCCTCTACCAATTGTAGTAATTCTGTTTTTTTGGGAAAGACCTTGAAAGCCAGGAATAACTGGAATTATATTCTGATCGAGACAATCATTTAACACTTTAGAATTAACTGAAATAATTCTACTATTTTTATGTTCGCCTTCGGTCACAATAGGTATTTGCCAGCCAAGCCATGATCTAGATTTTGCCCCCAAATCTTGCAATGCCGCTGACAATAAAGTTGATGTAACTTGCTCACCTGAAGATAATAAAGCATCATACTCGTCTGCAGGAAAATTTTCTGATATTTTTTTTGACTTTTGTACCAGATCATTAGTAACACCAGCCATAGCTGAAACTATCACAATTACTTTATTATTTTCGTCAAATTTTTTTTTTACTAGTTTTGCGACATGAAGAATTCTGTCTGTATCTGCGACAGAGGTACCTCCAAATTTCATTACAATTTTAGACATATAAAGTATATTTTTGCTACATAATTACTCTGCTAGGTATAAATAAGCAATAATACAAAATACTTTATGAAAAAAAAAACTGCCAATGAACAAGAGATTAAAAAATTTTCAGATCTTGCATCCGAATGGTGGAATCCAAAAGGAAAATTTGCACCTTTGCATAAATTTAACCCTGTTCGACAAGAGTATTTAATAAAAAAAATTTCACAACATTTCAAATTAAACACAGAAAAAAATTTATCTTTCTCCAAGTTAAGTATTTTGGATGTTGGATGCGGAGGTGGCTTGTTGTGTGAACCTATGGCAAGAATGGGTGGAAAAGTTACTGGAATTGATGCATCCAAAACTAACATTGAAGTTGCAAAAATTCATGCAAAAAAAATGAAAATTACAATTGACTACCAAAATAAACTTCCAGAAAATTTAAATAATAAAAAATTTGATGTGGTTATGTGCATGGAAGTTATTGAGCATGTTGAAAATGTAGACTTATTTGTAAAAAGTTGCGCAAAATTATTAAAAAAAAATGGAATTATTTTTTTTGCTACAATTAACCGTAATCCGAAATCGTTTTTATTTGCAATCATTGGAGCAGAATATGTTCTTCGATGGTTACCGGTTGGAACACACGACTGGAAAAAATTTATTAAGCCTCAAGAAATGATAGACTATGCATCAGAAAATTTTTTGCTACATGAAGAAACTAAAGGTGTTACTTTTAATCCTATAACAAATAAATGGAATTTAAGCTCGGACACTTCAGTAAATTATATGTGTTGTTTTAAAAAAAACTAACTATTAGTTTTATTTATCCAAGGAATAGTGCTTACTTCAATGCCTTCTTCTGAAAGTTCTTTTGTTTGTTCAGGACTAGCATTTCCATAAATGCTACGAACCTTTTTTTTATCGTAGTGAATAGATCTTACTTCTGAAACAAATTTATCTCCCACATACTCAGCATTTTTTTCTACATAATTTCTCAGTTCCGTTAATTTTTTTTGCACATTAGTATAAAACTCTGCACTATTGTTTTCTTTCTTTCCTTTGGAACCAACAACCTGGGGAGCCATTAGCTGCTTAGTAATTTTATTGGAAACACCACAAACGCAGCTCAATAATTTTTTTTTGGAAAGTCTATCAAATTCTTTTGAGCTACTAAACCAACTCTCAAATTCATGACCACACTCACATTTCAGCTGATATTTAATCATAAAAATTATTTAGTAACTTTGTTTTAAATTTCAATAGTAAGTTTATTCTTTGTTAAAAAATAATACGACAGTTCCCAAAGTAATTCCAAATTTCTTTACTTTTGCAATATTAATCAAATACTTTTCATCTTGTAAAAACATCCAATCGTCAAAATCTACTTTCCATTTAGAATTTCCAATAGGTAAATTAAATTTATATTTCCAGTTAAAAGCATTTCCACTAATAGACCCTGAGGCTAACCCTACCACTCCTTCAGCAAAACCAGTGTAATCACTCTCGCCTTTTTTATTTATTTTCCATTCTCTAAAATCTTTTGTTCCATCATCATAAATAAAATCTTCTTTTAAAACCAATGTGGATCCATCCCAGGTTCCATCAATATATACTTTAAAAGATTTTTGAATATTTCCAAATCTATCTTCAAACACACCTCTCGCTATAGTTTTTCCAACAAAATATTCTTCAAGCTTAAGAATTGGTTTTTTTGATTTAAATTGATCAAGTTTCATAGTTGAACAACTGTTCAATATTAACGCAAGGAATGCAATAAAAAAATATTTTAAAAATTTCATAAGTAAAAACGATAAAAATTTGATTTAATTCTTTCCAAAATCAATTCACTTCCTTTTAGAAAATTAATTTTTTTAAAATCTTTCTGATTGACCCATAACATTTTTTGCTTTTCATTTGCACGAATTTTATTTTTCCATTGTTTCACCAAAAAAACATGCATCATAATGAT
>JAYONI010000058.1:0-3946 GCA_038121265.1 Candidatus Pelagibacteraceae bacterium
GAGAGATTATTGTTAATTAAACAAAGGGAGGAAAACAATGAAACTTAAACTAGCTCTAATAGCTATTTTTAGTTTGATCATGGTGAATGTTCAGGCCGCAGAAGTAATATTTGCTCACGGTTCCAAGCCAGGAAATCCGAGAACTATTGCAGCTGACAAATGGGCAGAATCATTTTCAAAATGTTCAGGTAATAAAGTAAAAGTTGCAGCAGCAGCTACGATGGGTAATGACGCTGAGATGATTACATCTGCACAAGGTGGAGTCATTCAAATTACCGCAAACAGTCAAGGTGCAATGTCACAAGTAGTTCCAGAAGTGGGATTATTAGGTCTTCCATTCTTATTTAAAGATCTTCCAACTGCTTGGAAAATCTTAGATGGAAAAATCGGTGATATGATTGATGCTCAGTCTCAAACAAAAGGTCTAAAAGTGTTAGGCTTCTGGGACAATGGTATTAGAAATATTACTCATACAAAAAAGAATGTTCCTAATCCAGCAGATCTAAAAGGTATGAAAATCCGTACCCCACCAGATCAAATGACTTTGGATATTTTCAAAGCATTAGGAGCTGCACCAGCGCCATTAGCTTGGTCAGAACTGCCAACTGCATTGCAATCAGGTGTGTTTGATGGACAAGAAAATCCACTAACAAACATTTACTCTGCTAAATTGCACAAAATTACACCATACGTAACTATGACAGGTCACAAGTATGAATCTACTCCAGTGATCGCTGGTTTAGCTTGGTGGAAGAGTTTAAACAAAAAAACTCAAAACTGTGCATTGAAAGCAACGAAAGAAGCTGGAAAAATCCAAAGAAAGCTATCATTAGATGGAGACAATACATTGACTCCAAAAATGAAAGCGGAGGGTGCTAAATTTGCTAGCGCAAACAAAGCTGCTTACCAAAAAGCAACTGCTTCTGTGTACGCTTTATATGCAAAAAAATACCCTAAACTTGTTGCGGAACTAAAAGCTGCTGCAGGCATTAAGTAGTATAATTTGAAAAAATTTTATATTTTTTCAACATTATAATGAGCAAAAAGATACATCATCCCCGTGTTAGATCTAAAGGGCCGAAAGGCCCTTTTGCTCATTTTCTTCTATTACTGTCTTTTTATTATAAAAAAATCTCTACTTATTTTGCTTATACAATCTTATCTTTTATGTTCGTTGCCATTTTGGTTAACGTCATATTGCGGTACGTATTTGGCTCTGGAATAGATTGGGCTTATGAAATACATTCTTTGTTATTGCCATGGCTGATTGCATCTGGAATTGTCATTGCAACAGCGCATAACAGAAATATCATTATATCTATTCTTCCTGATCAATTATCCAGAACTAATAAAAAAAATTTTTTACAGTTTGTAGAAGTATTGGTTATTATTATTTCAGTTGTAGTTATTTATTATAGTCCACCTATTTTGCGAGCGGCGCAATATCAATCTTTATCCACGTTAAATATTAAACAATTTTGGGGCTATCTCAGTTTAATTTATGCCTTTGTCGGCATGATCGTTATTTCCTTAGAAAAAATTATTGTTGGATTTAAGGATTATGAAAATGATGATCATAGGAGTCTTAGTTAAATGTCTCCTATTATGATTTCCTTTTTTTTAGTGTTGATCGCTTTAGCTGTTCCTATAGGACATGCAATGTTAGGAGGTGCTGCGCTATCTTTATTTTTAGAAGGAAAACCAATGGCGGTTCTTATACAGCGTTTGTATACACCAACCCAAAGTTTTCCCATGTTAGCTATTCCTTTTTTTATTTTAGCTGGAAATTTAATGATGTCAGGAAAATTTGGAAAATATTTAGTGAGTGTTGCAAAGTTTTTTGTTGGTAGGTTTATTGGTGGTATGGGACAAGTATCCGTATTAGGTTCTATTATGTTTGGTGGTGTTTCAGGTTCTGCAGTTGCAGACGCTTCAGCACTAGGTAATGCTTTAATTCCAGTTCAGAAAAAAGAAGGGTATACAGGAGAATTTGCTGCAGCTATTAATTCTTCTTCATCAACTATTTCTGTTTTAATACCACCTTCTATTCCTTTAATTATTTACGGATTGGTTTCTAATGTATCGATTATTGATTTATTTGTTGCAGGTATTTTACCTGGTTTGATGCTGGGTGTTGGAATGTTTTTTATGGTTTGGGTAGTGGCTAGAAAAGAAAATCTACCAAGATCTCCTTATCGTGGAGGATGGAAAGTGTTTCAAAAAGAATTCTATCCAGCCTTGCCAGCAATTTTAATGCCTGTATTTGTGATTAGTACTTTGCGATTTGGTCTTGCAACACCAACTGAAGTAAGTGTTATGGCGGTTGCATATGCGTTAATGATTGGGGTCTTTGTTTATAAAGATTTAAATCGCTCGGTTATTTTGGAATCCTTATATGCGACTGCAATGATGACAGGTGCCGTAATGATTGTAATCATGGCATCTTCGGTAATTCAATGGGTTTTGACTGCAGAGCAAATTCCTCAGATGTTAGCGTTATGGGTATCAAAAACAATATCTGAACCTTGGTTAGTTATTTTCTCTTTAAATATCATAATGCTTGTAGTTGGCTGTTTTTTAGATTTACCAGCAGCCATTTTGTTATTAGCACCTATTTTTGTGGTGATTGCTAAAAGTATTGGTCTCGATACAGTGCAATTGGGATTAATGATGGTGGTTAATTTATCCATTGGATTATATACCCCGCCTGTAGGAACTACTTTGTTCATTTCATCTGCTATTGCAAAGGTGGGAATTTTGCAAACAGCTAGATCCTTATTACCGTTTTATCTTGTCGCTTTGTTTGTGTTGTTTTTAATTTCTTATATTCCTGCGTTAACTATTTATTAATCTAAATCTTTCTTATTCAAATTAATTTCATCCATTTGAACAAATGTGCATCCTGCATTTTTTAAAAATGTTCTTGAGTTACGTTCGTGTTCGTTACATTTTTTTTGCAACCAATGATAAAAACGATTTACAATTCTTCGAGAAAAATTTCGTTCTGGACATACTAACCAGTAAGCTGAAAATTCTACCACAGGATATTGTGTGGACACAGGAACTAATTTTTTTGTTGTTAGTTCATTGAGGCATAAATTAACACTATCTAAAGCAAGTCCACCCCCTTCTTTCGCGAGCTCAATGGACATAGAGGATCGATCAAAACAATATTGATAAAATACATTGGGAATATCAATTTTATTTTTCGCAAGCCAAATATCCCAGCGATACAATGCTTTGATACTATCAATTAAATTTGCTTGCTTAATTTGTTCATCAGATGATTTAGAAATTTTTTGTAATTGTTTTAAATAATTCGGACTACACAAAGGAGTTACAAAGTCTTTCATGATGGGTAAATTATTTAAACCACTCCAACCACCCATTCCGTAACGAATATCTAAATCAATTCCTTCTACTTCAAATGCAGAAAAGTCGGGCGTCGCATCAATTCGTATATTCCATTCTTTATTTTGATTGGCAAATTCAGCAATTCTTGGACCTAACCAACGAACACCAAAGCTTGGGCTTACTCGAATAACAAAATTTCTTACATTTTGTTTTTTAGCAATAGAATTTTTAACATTACGTAAAGCACCAAAAGTAACTTTAGTGGTTTGATATAAGCGGTCACCATCTAATGTGAGGATAAGTCTTTTTTTCTCTCGTCTAAATAATTTCGCGTTCAGTTGTTTTTCCAGCAAGTTAATTTGCTGACTGATGGCAGATGGAGATACTCCTAGTTCTTTAGCAGCTTTCGTTACTGTACCAAGTCGCGCTACCGCTTCAAAATGTTCCGTGCTTTTTAAGTTTATGTCTCGCATGGCAATATGTACAATTATGTTAAGAAAATCTTAAAACCTTGAAAAAGACAAGTGATTTATAAAGAGAATTTATAACGTTTTGCCAATAAACTTAAGACAAGGCCAATCGAAATAGCCTC
>JAYONI010000059.1:0-3764 GCA_038121265.1 Candidatus Pelagibacteraceae bacterium
ATTAAAGGTGTTTCAGAAGAAACTACTACTGGAGTTTTAGCATTAAAAAAAATGCAAGAGCAAAAAACTTTGATGATCCCAGCTATCAATGTAAATGACTCTGTTACTAAATCTAAATTTGATAACCTTTATGGATGTAGAGAAAGTTTAGTTGATGGGATTAAAAGAGCTACAGATGTGATGATGTCAGGTAAAGTTGCAATTGTTGCAGGATTTGGTGATGTAGGCAAAGGAAGCGCAGCTTCATTAAGACAAAGCGGTGCTAGAGTTATGGTAACGGAAACAGATCCAATCTGTGCGTTACAAGCTGCCATGGAGGGTTATGAAGTAGTGCTTATGGACGAAGCAATTAAAGATGCAGATATCGTAGTTACTGCTACTGGCAACAAAGATATCGTTACAGCAGATCATATGCGCATGATGAAAGATAGAGCAATTTTATGTAACATCGGTCACTTTGATAATGAAATACAAGTTGATGCTTTAAAAAATTATAAATGGACTGAAATTAAACCCCAAGTTCATGAGATTGAATTACCTAGTAAAAAAAGAATAATTCTACTTGCTGAAGGTAGATTAGTTAATTTAGGTT
This sequence comes from Candidatus Pelagibacteraceae bacterium, assembly GCA_038121265.1. Taxonomy (GTDB): domain Bacteria; phylum Pseudomonadota; class Alphaproteobacteria; order Pelagibacterales; family Pelagibacteraceae; genus IMCC9063. Next base: position 593 of record JAYONI010000059.1, read on the forward strand.
GCGCTACTGGACATCCAAGTTTTGTTATGAGCGCTTCATTCACTAACCAAGTTATTGCTCAAATCGAACTTTGGAATAATCATAGTAAATATGAAAATAAAGTTTATGTTTTACCTAAACACTTAGATGAAAAAGTTGCTTATTTACATTTGGAAAAAGTGGGAGCTAAGCTTACAAAATTATCAAAGGAGCAAGCAGATTATATTAGTGTCGCTCCACAAGGTCCATTTAAGCACGATAACTATAGATATTAGTAATTAAATGGAATTTATTTCCATCCAAAAATTAAAAACTTTCTCAACTAACATTGCAAAAAAAATAAAAAATGGTGATGCTATTTATTTGTATGGCGAAATAGGTGTAGGCAAAACTTCATTTGTAAGATTTTTGATTAATTATCTTCAAAAAAAAAATAAAAAAAAATTAGAGGAAATAGTAAGCCCCACATTTACTATTGTACAATATTATAAAATATCAAAAGATATCAACATTGCTCATTATGATCTTTATAGAATTAAAAAGACAAAAGAGTTGAAAAATATAGGTTTATTAGAACAACAAGAAACAATAATAAATATAGTGGAGTGGCCTGAGTTGATTAAGGCTAAATCAAATAATAGAATTGAAATTTATTTAAAGCATTCAAGCAAAATTAATTTAAGAAAAATTCATGTTAAATATTTTGGAAGATTTAAAAATTAATAGTTTTCATAAAATTGCAGGTGATGCATCTTTTAGAAATTTTTACCGAGTTAAATATCAAAATAAAAGTTGTATTTTTATTTATTGTGAAAAGGATAAAAAAAATAATCTAGATAAATATTTTCTTATTAATAAATTTTTAAGAAACAATAAATTATTAACTCCTAGAACGTATAAATTAAATTCTAAAAAAAACTTTATGTTAATAGAAGATTTGGGAAAACAATCTTTCCATGAAATTCTTCAAAAACAAAAAAATAAATTAGCTATTTATAAAAAATTAGTAGATGCATTAATTAAAATTCAATCAATTCCAGTAAATAAAGTAAAAAAAATTACTCAACTATATTCTAAGCAAAAACTGATTAAAGAAAGTAATTTATTTTTTGAGTGGTATGTATCAAAAGTCTTTAAAAAAAAGAAAGCATTACTAGTATCAAGAAAAATAAAAAAATTATTATATCCCATATTGGATCAATTATCTTGTCCCAATCATTATTTTGTACATAGAGATTTTCATGTTTCTAATTTAATCAATTGCCAAAACAAAGTTGGAATCATTGACTCGCAAGATGCTTTATTAGGAAATCCAACTTATGATCTGATGTCTCTGATTGATGATGTTAGAATAAAAACTTCATTACAATTAAAAAAACAAATATTTAGCTATTATTTAACAAAAACAAAAATTGCCGATGCAAAAGATGTTTCGCTATTTCAAAAAGATTTTGACATTCTATCTATTCAAAGAAGTCTAAAGATTATTGGTATTTTTTCTAGACTTTATATTCGAGATAAAAAAAAACATTATGTTACAATGTTGCCCTATGTTTGGTCTTTATTGTATTTACGATTAAGAAATCCATATTTTGCAGAACTTAAAAAAGTAATAAAAAAATATTTTCCTAAAAAATTAATCACAAAAAAAATAATATGAAGATCTCTAAAGCAATGATTTTAGCAGCTGGTTTTGGAAAGAGAATGTTGCCTGAAAGTTTGAATAAACCAAAGCCTTTGTTTCAGTTAGATAATAAAACTCTAATAGAATATTCTGTTGAATTCCTTCATCAATTACAAATATCTGAGATTGTAGTAAATACACATTACCTACATAATCAAATAGAGGATTTTGTTAATCAAAAAAAATTAAATTTAAAGATTTCATTTGAAGAAAATATTTTAGATACTGGGGGAGGTATTTTAAATAATTTAGATTTTTTTCAAAATAAGGATTTTATTGTTATTAATTCAGATACCATTTGGACTGCGGCCTACAAATCTGATGTTTTAAAATTATTAGATATTTATTATGCTACTCATAGCAAAGCTGGATTATTATTAGCTAAGCCCGAAAATAGCTTTGACACTAATCTTTTAGGTGATTTTGATTTGTTAAATAATAATCTTATTAACAAAAAGAATAAAAAATTTATTTTTACTGGTTTGCAAATTTTACATCCAAGTATTTTCCTGTTTAAAAAAAAAGGTGATGTTTTTTCTATGAATGAAATATGGGATAATTTGATTAGTAATAATTTAATGGTAGGTCACATTACTAATTGTAAGTTTTTTCATGCTACTAATTTAGATATTTATAACAAACTTTTAAAGCTGAAGAGTTATTGATTAAGAATAATTTCTTTAGCTCTTGTTGAATCTAGATATTCAGCTTTAATTACTTCTAAATTTTCGTTTAATTTAATTTGCATCGGATTTCCTGTCGGAATTTCTAATTGAATGATCATTTTATCAGATATATGAAATATTTTTTTGCATAAAGCTCGTAAGCTATTTCCGTGAGCGGAAATAAGAATATTATTTTCTAAAAGTTTTGGCGCAATTTCTTTTTCGTAGTAAGGTATTGTTCTATTGTAGGTATCTTTAAGTGACTCGGCATCTGGGATGCAATTTGGGTCTATACTTTTATAAATTTCATTATTGATAGGATGATTAGGATCAGAACGGTCTAATAATGGAGGACGAGTATCATAACTTCTTCTCCAGATCATAACTTGTTCTTTGCCATGTTTTTCTTCTGTTTCTAATTTATTTAGTCCTTGTAGACCTCCATAATGTCGTTCATTGAGTTGCCAAGCTTTTATTATTTGAGGAGTATTAATTTTGCTTTCTTTAAGAAGGATATTTAATGTGTTGATGGCTCTTTTTTGGAATGAGGTAAAAGCATAGCTAAAATTTAAATTTAATCTTTGAATTAACTCACCTGCTTTTTTAGCTTCCTTTTGACCAAGCTCAGTTAATTCAGCATCATACCATCCGGTAAATCTATTTTCTAAGTTCCATTGACTTTGTCCATGTCTTATAAGTATGAGAGTTGTCATTATAAATTTTATTTATTGTATATTGAAAAAATGAGCAACATAAAACTTGGATATATTACCTGTAAAAATACAAAAGAAGCAAAGACTATTGCAGCTACTTTATTAAATAAAAAATTAATAGCTTGTGGAAA
>JAYONI010000060.1:0-3757 GCA_038121265.1 Candidatus Pelagibacteraceae bacterium
AATTCTGTTTCTAAAAATATTTGTCCATCAGTAATAGATATAACGTTTGTTGGAATATAAGCTGAAACGTCACTCGCTTGTGTTTCAATAATTGGCAAAGCTGTTAACGATCCTCCACCGCTAGCATCATTTAATTTACATGCTCTTTCTAATAAACGACTATGAAGATAAAATACGTCTCCAGGAAATGCTTCTCGCCCTGGCGGTCTTCTTAATAGTAAAGACATCTGTCTATAAGCAACCGCTTGTTTTGATAAATCGTCGTAAACAATTAGTCCATGCATTCCATTATCTCTAAAATATTCACCCATTGTACATCCGATATAAGGAGCTAAAAATTGCAAAGGTGCTGGATCTGAAGCAGTAGCAGCAACCACAATTGTGTAGTCCATTGCCCCAGAGTCCTCTAAAGTCTTTACAATTTGAGCTACTGTTGATCTTTTTTGACCAATCGCAACATAAATACAGTAAAGTTTTTTAGACTCATCATCAGACTTGTTAATCTCTTTTTGGTTAATAATAGTATCGATTGCAATAGCTGTTTTACCAGTTTGTCTGTCTCCGATAATAAGTTCTCGCTGACCTCTTCCTACTGGTATTAAACTATCAATCGCTTTTAATCCTGTTTGCATCGGCTCGTGAACTGATTTTCTTGGAATAATACCAGGAGCTTTTACTTCAACTCTTTTTCTCTCTGAATTTGGATCAATTGGACCCTTTCCATCGATTGGATTTCCCAGTCCGTCAACTACTCTACCTAATAAAGATTTTCCCACAGCAACGTCAACGATACTACCTGTTCTCTTAACTACATCTCCTTCTTTAATTTTAGAGTCGTCTCCAAAAATAACAACTCCCACGTTATCATTTTCTAAGTTTAGAGCCATTCCCTTGGTACCGTCAGAAAACTCGACCATTTCTCCAGCCTGAACATTATCTAATCCGTAAATCCTAGAAATTCCATCACCTACTGATAGGACTTGTCCAACTTCAGATACTTCGGATTCAGTACCAAAACTTGCAATTTGTTCTTTTATGACTTGAGTAACTTCTGATGGGTTTATTTTCATTTTATCTCCTAAATATTATTTAAAATTTTGTTAAATTTACTTTTTGCTGAGTTATCGATCATTTTACTGCCAACTTTTAAAATTGAACCAGTAATTAAACTTTCGTCTATTTTAAAATTTAATTTAATATCTTTTTTATAAATATTCGAAAGATCTTTTTTAATTTCTTCTTTTTTGACATCTGAAATTTCATTAGCCATAATTAATTCAGCAAGTATTTCTCCTTTGTTAATAGATAAGATAGAAAAAAAATCTTTTACGATTCTCTCTAAAAAGAAAAATCTTCCTTTTTCATTTATTAACTTTAAAAAATTTGTAAAAAAAATATTAAAATTAAGTTTTTGAGACAAATTTTCAATAATTTTTAATCTTGCACTTTTTTTAACAGTTGGATTAGTAACAAATTTTTTAAAATCTTGGGAATTATTAAAACAATCACTAATTTTTATAAAGTCATTTTCAATTTCATTTAAAATTCCTTTTTCTTGAGAGAATTGAAAAATAGACTTAGCGTATCTGCCTGTTGTATCAGAGAATGAATTTGACTGGTTTTCCAAGATAATCCTTTATTGCGTGGCTGTAGGTAGCACAATGAAAAGTGCTGATCAAGTGTGATATTTTGGTAAATCACGCATTTTTAAAGGAAATTAATAGGGTCAACATCAACCTCTAGTTTAATATTTGCTTCTGTTTTATTTTTATCAATCCATTTTATTAAAAACTCTTGAGGAGATAGTTTCACATCATATTTTATAAGCAATCTCATGCGAAATTTATTCTTAATGCGAAAAATTGGAGCAGTAACTGGACCGTAAATACTAATACCATTCTGAATAATGAAAGAACCTTTTAAATTTCTACAAACTTTCTCTACTGCGAAACGATTTTCTCCAGACACAATAATAGAAATAAGCTTAGAAAAAGGGGGTAAATTTGCATTTTTTCTAAATTCCAATTCCTCTTTATAAAATTCATTTACATCAGCTTTGGATAAGGAGCGTAAAATTTTATTTTTTGGATCATTAGTTTGCAAATAAACAATTGATTCATTGCTTTCACGACCAGCTCTTCCTGATACCTGTTGCAATAACTGAAAATTTTTTTCTGATGCCCTAATATCACTTCCTAAAAAATTTGTATCTGAGTTGATAACAACAATACAATTTAAATTTGGAAAATGAAATCCTTTAGAAATTAATTGAGTTCCAACTAAAATAGGAATGTCTCCTTTTTCAATATCATTAATAATATTTGCAGATTTATTTTTACTGTGCATGACATCTGAAGAAAAAATTTGAATTTTTTTTTTAGGAAAAATACCTTTTACTTCTTCAAATATTTTTTCAACCCCAAGACCATAAAAACTAAATTTACAATCCTTATCATCATGACATTTTCGTTTTAAACTCATTTTAAAATCACAATAATGACAAAGAGCTTGATTATTTTCCTGATGATATACAAGGCCAATAGAACAGTTTGGACAGATTAATCTTTGATTGCATTGATAACAAATAACATATGTTGAATAACCTCTTCGATTTAAAAAAAATAATATTTGATTTTTTTTTTCAACTAAATCCTTTAATTCTGCAATAATACTTTCTGACAGAAACTTTCCCTTGGAGGGTGGAGACGATATCAAATTAACAATTTTTGTTTTTGCTAATTCTATATTTTTATATCTTTCTGAAAGAGAAATGTATTGATATTTATTTTTTTTAGCATTGTAAAAACTCTCTATAGATGGAGTTGCTGAAATTAAAAAAATTGGAATTTTTTCTATTGAAGCCTTAAGAATAGACATATCTCTAGCATTATAAACAACTCCCTCGTCTTGTTTGTAAGATGAGTCATGTTCTTCATCTATGATAATGAGTTTTAAATTTTGAAATGGAAGAAATATTGATGATCTCGCTCCCAACACAAGTTGAATTTTATTTTGTACTATACCATTCCAAATAATTTTTTTATCTTTGTCTTTGATTGCTGAATGCCATGTAGCAGGTTCATGACCTATAAATTCTTTAAATCGATCAGAAATTTGCTTTGTTAAAGCTATCTCTGGTAACAAAACTAAGACTTGATAACCTTTTTCAATAGCCTCTTTAATATAATGAAAATAAACTAAAGTTTTTCCTGATCCGGTAATACCATGTAGCAAAGTAGTGGAGTAATCATTAAATGAAAAATATTTATTAATACTTTGAACAGATTGCTGCTGAATTTTATTTAATTTTTTATTATTAAAGTTTTTAATAATAAATGGTTCAAAATTATATTTTTTATCATAACTTTCTCTACCCTTTGCATATAAAAAAAGCTTAAGGGTCATTCCAAGGCTAGTTAAATTATAGTGAGAAAATTTTTTGATAAAATTTAAATTTGAAATAGACATAGCTGGAATATCTAATACTGAGGAAATTTTCTTAATTTTAATATTGGATGGAACTTCTGGATTAAGGCTCCAAACAACACCTGTTATCATTTTATTTCTAAATGGAACAACTACATAATCACCTTTTTTCAATTTAATTTTTAAGTTACTCTGATAAGTAAATGGATGATTAAATTTTAAAGGTAATAAAATATCTAATTTCATATATAAAAATTGATTTATATATTTTTAAATAATAAGTTACCATTATGAAAATATTTTTAGATTCCTCTGATATTCAAGAGATAAA
>JAYONI010000061.1:0-2063 GCA_038121265.1 Candidatus Pelagibacteraceae bacterium
GATTTGCAGGCTGCGGCTAAAGCAATAGAACCAGTAATAGCGTACGTTGGATGACAATCCCAGGGAGTGAAATATCTAGAACTAATATCACCTGCCTGACCTTGTGAAACTAATGCCATTTTAGGTATTACAGATTTTGCAACATTCTTAAAACCAACTTTTTCTCCAGCTTGAATCCGAATTGAGTTCATCTTTTCGATTAAAGATTTATTTTGGCTAAGTTCTTGGTAGGTTTCTTTTCCAGTCACATTGAAATCTTTTGCTCGAAAAAAAACTACAGGCATAGCGGCATCAACAAAACTAAATTCTATTCCATTTAATTCGTCTATAAAATTTCCCGTTGGAAATAATTTTTTTGTTTTAGAACCAATGACATCGATAAAGTTTATATCAATTGGAGATCCTGCATTAGGAACTCCATCAATTTTACAATCACCTTCATAAGAAACTTTTTTATTAGGAGTTCTTACCACTTCTTCAATTTTCATTCCTGTATTCACATCTCGTATTCGCACTTTAGTTAAACCATCTTGTGCGTGAACTAATCCTTTTTCAATAGCAAAAGGTCCGACACCTATAAGCATATTTCCACAGGAAGGTTTGGTATCAACAATCGGTTCATCTATTTTTACTTGAGCAAACAGATAGTCAACATCAATATCTTTTTCATTAGAAGGAGAAACTATCGCTACCTTGCTTTTAACTGTGTCTGCTCCACCTAGTCCATCAATCTGCCTAATATCGGGTGAACCCATCACAGCTAATAAAATTTTATTTCTTGCTTCTTCGTTAGATGGCAAATCAGATTTTAAAAAATAAGGACCTCTAGAAGTTCCTCCTCTCATAAATAAACAAGGTATTTTTAACTGATCATTCATTTAATTTAATGGCCAAGGTAATTTGATTAAATATTGCAATAACCCAGATGGAAAATCAAGAACCATCAAGTGAGATAATAACAACATAAAAGCTAGGGCAGAAACAGTAATAATAATTATCTTACTGTTAGGTAAATTTGTTTTATTTTTCATAACAGCAATAAAAAAAATGAAGATTGAAATAATAAAGCCAAATAAAGTATTAAGAAAAACTAAAAGCAAAATCCAAGAAAAAGATCTAAATAAATCAACTGTCTCTTCAGATGAAAACGATGTTTGAACTGAAGCAGATAGCCAATGATTATTGATAAAAATTGCATAATTTAGTGTTAAAAACATCACTACAGAAATTCCACCTGGGAAAATACCGCCTAGCAAATTATGTTGAAAAGAATCAAAAACTGCAAACCCAAAAAAACAATACAAAATAGCTATAAATAGATTTTGTACTGTAGGTTTAAATAAGTCTTTTGTCTGAACTATTTTTTTAATTGTATCTTTTTTAGAATTTCTTGCTCCAAAATAAACAGATAAAACAGTGAGTATAAAAATAACAATAACCCCAGGTCTTAGTAAAAAACTCCAGTCATAAAATTGAACTGCCTGATATAAATAGGTTTCTAGTGTATCAGACAATACAAAACCGATTAACAAAGCTGGTCTTGGCCAGTTATAATTCTTCATTAAAGTGCAAATCGCACCCAGAACCACTAAAGTATAAATATCATAAATACTTCTGGTGACTTGAAAAGCTGCAAAACAAACTATCATGATCATAAATGGAGCAAGAATGCCGTATGGAATAGTTGTAATCTTTGCAACCTTGCTAGAAAGTGTAAAACAAAGCCCTGCTCCAATAACGTTTGCTAATGCTAAAGACCAAACCATCACATAAGTAAATTTTAAATTTTCTTCAATTAAACTTGGTCCAGGTTCAATTCCAAGTAAAGTAAGCCCCCCTAAAAAAACAGCCATACTACCACTACCAGGAATTCCAAATAATAAAGTTGGAACTAATCCACCTCCCTCTTTTGCATTGTTAGCAGACTCCGGTGCGATAACTCCTCTAATATCTCCTTTTCCAAATTGAGATTTATCTTTTGATGTTTGCACAACATGACCGTACGCAATCCAATCGACAACGCTACCGCCTAGGCCAGGTAAAATTCCAACTAAAGTTCCAAT
>JAYONI010000061.1:2163-3726 GCA_038121265.1 Candidatus Pelagibacteraceae bacterium
AAAACTCCAACCATGCTGATACCTAAAATTCCAAGCATAAAAAGTTCGCTAGAACCAAAAAATAAAATGATAGGTTTTGCAATAACAACTATTAATGTAAGAACTGCCGCGCCAAATAAACCGCCAAACAATGAAGCTGAAAATGCAGCGCTTAAAGCTCTTGCTCCTTGGCCTTGTTTAGCAAGTGAAAAACCATCTAGAACCGTAGCTTGTGAAGCACTTGATCCAGGTATACCCATTAAAACAGAGGTAAAAGTGTCAGAGGTTGGAATAACAGCTATCAAGCCAATTAACATTGCAAGCGCTGAAACCGTATCCATCCCATAAATAAATGGAAGTAAAATTGAAAAACCTACAATGCCGCCAAGTCCAGGTAGAATTCCTATTAAAATTCCAAGACAGACACCAAATAATAAATATAAAAAATGCGCTCCAGAAAAAATTAAATAAAATGCCTCTAATAAAGTATCTATCATCTATAAAAAAAAGGCCACTTCCATAAGTAAGTGGCCTTTTTGTTTTTTAAATATTTTTTAACTAAAACTTAACTCCATATTTTTTAGTTAAATAACTTTTTAACCACTCTTTGGCTTTTGGATCTGCAGCAATAGCCGCTTTCAAGATTCCCTCAGAAGCAGGTCCAGTTACTTGCTTATAAACACCTAGTCCTTTTTTTGAAGTGCTTTTGAACTCATCCGAAGCTAATACTTTTGCAAACGCATCTCTGTAAGTATTTACGATATCAGCAGAAGTCCCTTTTGGAAGAAAAACCATTTTTTGCGCAGAAAAACCTGAAGCTAAAAATGCTTTCCAAGCTTTAAAAGCTGGTCCAGCTGGTTTTTTTCCATAAGCTTGCTCATAGTATTCAGCAAAGTGAGGTAAGTTTGGAAAAGTTGGATCTCTTTCAATATTTCCATCACTATTTACAACACCCCAAGAAAACAATGGAATAGCTTTTCCTTCTTTCACTAAAGTTTTTTCAACTTTTAAATAAGAAGAAGAAGTTTGATAATCGATATTTGTTTCGCCTCTTTCAAAAGCTAATCTTCCTGCTGAACGACCTTTCATTCCAAATACAGGTTTTACATTTAATCCTGCCATTTCAAATGCAAGCAAAGGAATGATATCTAAAGAAGTAGCACCTTGACTACCATACTTTAATTCTCTTCCTTTTAATTTTTTAAAATCAGCTGCAGTTTTGTATCCAGTTTTTGGAGAAACATAAGCAACTCCTCCAGTAGGTGTTGCTAAAACAATTGTTTTCATCCAATCTTTGTATTCATACTTAACTCGTTTATCGTCAAGTAGATAAGGAAACTTTGTTGATCCTGAATCTCCAAAAATAGTCAAGCCATCTCCATTGGATGTGCTAGCAAATTGGTTAGTACAAGTTGTAGAACCTCCACCTGGACAGTTTTTTACAACTACATTTGGATTTCCTGGTAAAGCTTTTGATAATAAAGGAGCATAGTATCTTGCCCATTTATCAGAACCTCCTCCAGCTTTGAATGGAATAAGCCATTCTACTGTTTTTCCTGAAAAATCAGCAGCAAAAGATGCTGA
>JAYONI010000062.1:0-3709 GCA_038121265.1 Candidatus Pelagibacteraceae bacterium
GGTGGAGAAAATTGTGTTCTAAATGGTGATAAGTATTCTGAAACTTTTTTATCAGAAATTATCGGAGCAAAAGCTATCAAAGGCAGACATATAAGTATGGAAAGTATTTACGAGTATGGAGCAAGAGCAGGTTTCTGGAGATTAGATAAATTATTTAGAGAAAAAAAAATACCTGTTACTATTTTTGGTGTTGGGCTTGCGTTGCAACAAAATCCTGAAGTTTGTGAAGCTTTAAAAAAAGGAAATTACGAGATAGCGGCACATGGTTATCGGTGGATTGATTATCAAGACATAAAAAAACCGGTTGAAAGAAAACATATGCATCAAGCAATAAAAATTATTAAAGATATTTTTGGTTCAAGACCTCTTGGTTGGTATACAGGTCGTTGTAGTCCGAACACTAGAGATTTAGTCTTTGAAGAAGGTGGATTTTTGTATGATAGCGATAGTTATAGTGACGACCTTCCTTATTGGGAGCTAAAAGGTAAAAAGAAACAATTAATCATTCCATATACTTTGGATAATAACGATATGAGATTTGCAACAAACCAAGGCTTTAATACTGGAGATCATTTTTACAATTATTTAAAAGATAGTTTCGATGCTTTATATGAAGAGGGTAAAACTAATCCCAAAATGATGTCTGTTGGTTTACATTGTAGATTAATTGGTAGACCTGGAAGAATACAATCTTTAAAAAAATTTTTAGATTATGTTTTAAAATTTGATGATATATGGATCTGTAAGAGAATTGATATCGCAAAACATTGGATTAAAAATTACTCATAAATGAAAGATAAAATTATATTTACCAACGGATTAATCGATCTTGCACAACCAAGATTAGGTACAAAAGTTATTTTTAAAACTGATGATTTTTTTGCTTCAGCAAATAGAATTATTGATCCAAATGAACCTGTTTTTAAAGTGGGAGTGTTTGATAAACATGGTAAGTGGATGGATGGTTGGGAGTCTAGAAGAAAAAGAACAGCAGGTCATGATTATATCATTCTTAAACTTGGAAAACCTGGAACTATTAAAAAAGTAAATGTCGATACATCTCACTTTAACGGTAATCAACCAGCAATGGTTTCAATTGAAGGAGCAAATTCTAATTCAAATAATTTAAATCAATTAAAATGGGAACTTTTACTCTCTAAGAAAAAAACTAAAGCCAGCAGTCATCATTATTTTAATATTAATAACAAAAAAATTTTTACTCATATAAAATTTAATATTTTTCCTGATGGAGGTGTTGCAAGATTGAGACTTTATGGAACTATTGCAAAATCTAATAAATTAAAAAATAAAAAAATCAATCTAGCTTCATTGCTTGATGGTGCTTCTGTAATTGCTTGTAATAATGAGCATTTTGGTAAGGCAGAAAATATTTTAGCCCCTGGTAAAGCTAAAAATATGGGAGATGGTTGGGAAACAAGACGAAGAAGAGGTAAGGGCTTTGATTGGTTAATTTTAAATTCATTAGACGGTAAAGAAATTGATAAAATTGAAATCTCAACTCATCATTTTAAAGGAAATTTTCCAAGTCATTGTTCTCTCCAAGCTGCATTTTTGCCTACTTCAAAAAATTCAAAACAGATTGTAAATTCCTCAGTAAAATGGAAATATTTACTAAAAGATGCAAAATTATCAGCTAACAAAGTACATATTTTTAAAAACAATTTAATGAAAAAAGATAAGATTAATTTTATTAAGATAAATATTTTTCCAGATGGAGGAATATCTAGATTTAGATTATATGGAAAAAACATATGAGTTCATTGACAGTTAAACCAAAATTAATCACTAAAGAAAATTTTAAAAAATTTGGTGACATGATCTCAACTGAAAGTATTCAACCATTAGAAATTAATAATGGTTATGCAAAAAGATTTGATGGTATAGCTAATTTAAATACTAAAAAAGATAATGGCGAAAGTACAATTAGTATTTTTTCTGCTTTAAAAAGATCTTTTCCTATGAAAGTAGATATGATGGAAAAACATCCATTAGGTAGTCAAGCATTTATCCCAATGAAAGAAACTACATTCTTAGCATTTGTAGCACCAGAAGGTGATCAACCTGATTTAAATAAAGTAGAAGCATTTATTGTTCCAAAAGGTATAGGAGTTAATTACAATCCAGGTGTTTGGCACTTTCCCTTAATCTCAACTGAAGATATGAATTTCTTAGTTGTAGATAGAAAAGGGGAAGGAGACAATTTAGTATTACACGATCTTGATAAAGAAAATATCACTCTAGAATTTCAAGCATAAAAAAAAGCCCACCAACAAGTTGATGGGCTTTTTAAGAAAATTACTATAGGGAGTAATTTTTATCTTTTAGATATTATTAGATGAATAATTGCACCTAGAGACGCACCTATAATCCATGCGTATCCACCACCTCCGCCAAGATTAGCGAAGAAATCATCTAAACCTAAAATTAATATATTTGGCCATACCGTTCCAACAGCTATGTAACCTGAAATAATCCAAGCTAACATTCCTTTACCATTGAAACCACCATTATAGTGATACGCAGCATTTGCTGACTCACTAAACAAATCATCAATTTTAATTTGTTCTTTTTTAATGATGTAATAATCGGCAATCATTATACCAAATACAGGAGCCAAAATTGCACCTAGTGTATTTACAAATGGAAATAATCCCATATTTGTAATCACAGACACCCATAAGCCTCCAACTATAAAACCAAAGATAGCAGTGATTAAACCACCCATTCTAAAGTTAATTTTATCTGGCATTAAGTTTGCTAAATCATATGCAGGCGGAATAAAGTTTGCGACCATGTTAATCCCAACTGTTGCTGCAAAAAATGCAAATGCTGCAACAACTGTTAATAACATATTGTCTACTCTAGCAACCATTGCAGTAGGCTCAGCGATATACTCACCGAAAATTGCAATTGTTCCACCAGTGATCATTAAAGTAATGAATGAGAAAAATACTACGTTACCTACTAATCCCCATAGGTTACCTTTTTTCATCTCATCTTCATTTTTAACAAATCTTGCAAAGTCACCGAAGTTAATAACGACTGCAGCAAAGTAGCCAACCATAATTGAGAACACTGCTAGGAATGCACCAAAAGAACCAAGACCTTCAAATCCACCAGATCTTTCTCCTCCTGAAAATACATTTCCAACTTCAGATAATAATCCACCACCAGCTTTAGCCCATATTGCAATCATCAATACAATCATCACAACATAAACTGCTGGACCAGCAAAGTTTAAGAATTTCTTAATTAAATCTACACCCTGCCAGAATAGATAAATTTGGAATAGTGATACGAATATAAAAGATATCCACATTACACCACTCATTCCAAGTAGTATCGGCTCACCTTGTATTCCAGTTATTCCAGTAATTAAAAGTGCAACTGCAGTTGATGCTGCATACGTTTGCGCTCCATACCAGAACATTGCAACTAGACCTCTAGCCATTGCTGGAAAGTTTGCACCAAACACTCCCATACTTACTCTAGCAAATACTGGGTAAGGTATGCCGTGTTGCACACTTGGTTTTCCAGAAAGGTTCACAAGCCACATAATAAAAAAGCCAGCTAGTATTAATGCTAAAAATACTGCCCAACCATTTAATCCTGAGGCTAAAAATAATGATGCTGCTAAAGTATATCCAAATAAACTTTGAACATCATTTGCCCATACGTTAAAGATTTC
>JAYONI010000063.1:0-3685 GCA_038121265.1 Candidatus Pelagibacteraceae bacterium
CTGCAAGGAGATAGTTTTAATTTATTCACATGGATAAATTTTAATAGGTTGTTCTTCATTTTTTTTAAGCACTGAACAATTATTATCAAAACATATTTTCCAGTTTTGAATATTGGTATTAGATGTTGCTAATAATAGTTCATTTGTTTTGATATCTTTTGGTTTATAAATCCACCATCCATCAACAAATTTTGAACCTTCAGGCACCTCCATGCCAGCTCCTGATCCTTGTACCCGTGCTTCAACTATTTGTAATTGATTGTGATTAATAAGCCAATCCTCTTGCCATTCAATTTTTTCAACAGAGTGTGTCCAACTTAATGTAAAAAATGATAAAGCAAAAGTTGACAGTTTTAAACCGGAGAGAATACAAAGACTCATACTAATTTATTTTTTTTAGTTTTGAGCCAATACATAACAAAATAAACTACAATTAATACTCCAGCTATTTCATCGGTAATAGGTACGGCTGTGATTAAAAAGCATGCAATAATTACACAAAATAATCTCTCAAATATATTAAGATCCTTCTTCATGTATCCAATTACTGCAGCGCCAAGGAAAAGGATTGCCACTATAGCTTTTGCCAAGATGTAGATGAAAGATATTAAAAATAAACTTAAGTTTTGATCTTGATAGTTTTGTAGCATTAAAGTTGGACTGTATACGGCCATATATGGAATTAAAAAACCAGCAATTGCAACGCGCACTGCTTGTATTGAAATTTTAAATCCACTTTCTTTAGCAATAGGTGCCGCTGCAAAACAAGCTAATGCCACCGGTGGGGTTAAATCTGCTAAAATTCCAAAATAAAATACAAACATATGGCTAACAATTAATGGAATACCAAGTTCATAAAGTGCAGGTCCTGCTACTGCGGAAGTGATGATGTAATTAGGAATAGTTGGAATGCCCATGCCTAAGATTAAACACATAATCATCGTTAAAAATAATGATAAGAACAAACTTTTCTCACCAATTTCTAAAATGATCTGCGCAATAGTGCTTGCAGCTCCTGTAAGAGTTAAGGTACCGATAATTACTCCAACTACCGAACAAGCAATACCAACTGGCAATGCAGTTTTTGCACCTTCAGCTAATGCGTCTCGACAATTTAATAAAACGGTTCTGCCATCAGATTTTAAAAAATTCCAAACGATTAAAATTAATAATATGATCGCAATCATAGAATTACCAAACTTAAAAAATCCAGATGCAATAAATCCTAAAAAAATCCAAAATATAATTCGAACAAAGTAATTAGAAAAACCTTGGGATATTGCGGTACCTAAAATTAAAAAGGTAGTTAAAAATAATCCAATAGTTCCTGAATATAAAGGCGTGTACCCTCTAAATAATAAAAATACCAAAACAACTAATGGAATAATCAAATACCAATTTAATTTGATTGCTTGATAAGCTGAAGGTAGTTGTTCTTTAGGTAATCCTGTAAGATTTTTTTTGCCAGCTTCTAAATGCACCATCCAAAACGCAGACAAATAATAAAGAATAGCAGGAATAATTGCTGCTTTGACAACTTCATAGTATTGAATTTCTAAAGTCTCTGCCATGATAAAGGCAACTGCCCCCATAACGGGTGGCATAATTTGCCCGCCCATGGATGAAGTAGATTCCACTCCTCCAGCAAAGGAAGGGCTATAACCAAATTTTTTCATTAAAGGAATTGTGAATTGACCAGTGGTGACAACATTAGCAACGCCTGATCCTGATATGGTTCCCATTAAACTTGAAGAAATAATAGATACTTTTGCAGGACCACCTAGTTTATGACCTACTAAACCTAATGAGACATCGGTAAATAATTTAATTACGCCAGCTCTTTCTAAAAAAGAGCCAAATAAAATAAATAAAAATATATAAGTAGAAGAAACATAAGTTGGAATGCCATAGATACCTTCAGTTCCATAAGTAATATGTTCAATGATTTGACCTAAATCATATCCTCGATGTTGTAATATCCCGCTTAAATAATTTCCAAAAAAACAATATAAGAGAAATAAACCTGAAATAATGGGTAGTGCTGGTCCCATAGTTACAAAAGAAGCTGCAAAGATAACTATTAAAGCAATAATACCAAAGACTATATCTAATGGAGTAGGGTCTCCGGATCTAAGAATTAAAGCTTCATATTCAACAATTTGATAGATCGCAACAGCAACACTTAACATTGCTAACACCCATGCAAGAATTCTAAGAGAAGTTTGTTTTTGTTTAGATAAAGAAATTAAAGGAAAGCATAATAATCCAAGAAATCCCACATGAGTTGATAATTGTAATTGTCCAGTTATTTCAATTAAGTGAGATGCGATACCAACTTGGAATAATGAAAATATAACAGCGATATAATATAAAATTTTTCCTTCAATAGTATTAGGAAAACTATTTGAAATAATATTTTTTAGCCCAGTACTTTCTTTGGAAAGTTCTGGGCTTAGATTATCTGTTGTATTCACTTTATTTAGTTTCCCAACTTATATAATTGCTTGATATAAGTTGGGATAGTAAGTGATTAATTAACTTTACCTTTTTCTTTATAATATTTTTCAGCTCCTGGATGCAATGGTACTGGCATTCCGGTTAGAGCTTTATCAATATTAATATTTTTAGCAGCTGAATGTGTAGCAACTAAAGCAGGTAAATTTTCAAAAAGATGTTTAGTCATATCATAAGCAGTTTGATCTGATACGTTTTGACTAGTAATTAAAAAATTTACAATACCTGCAGTTTTAGTATCTTGAGCAACTCCTTGATAAGTATTTGCAGGAATAGTTGCAGAAACATAAGGTGCTCCTAACTTTTCAATCAAACTTTCAGGAATTTCAACAATGACTACTTCTACAGAATTAGCTAAGTCTTTAATTGAAGCAACTCCTAAACCAGCTGATTGCACAGTTGCATCGATCTGTCTGTTTTTGATTAATTCAACTGATTGACCGAAAGGTAAATATTCAACTTTACCTAAGTCCTCATAACTCATACCTGCAGCTTTTAGAATTGCTCTTGCTTGAAGTTCTGTTCCAGATTTTGGAGCTCCAACAGAAACTCTTTTTCCTTTTAAGTCCTCTATTGAATTTATATTAGAACTTTTTGAAGCAACTATATGAACATAGTTAGGATATATTCCAGCTATGCCTCTTAAATTATCTAACTTCGACTGAAATCCAGCTTCAGCATTTCCTTCCCAGCCGTACTTAACTGAATCTCCTAGAACGAAAGCAATTTCACCTTTTCCAGATTGAATTAGATTTAAATTTTCAACAGATGCTTTTGTTGATTGTACTTGAACTTTGGATCCTTCAATTTTTTCTCCATAAATTTTTGATAATCCAACGCCTAATGGATAATAAACACCCGAAGTTCCACCTGTTAATATATTTATAAATTCTGCTGAAACAGCAATATTAGCGCTCATCAACAGAGCTATAAATGTTGTCGATATTTTCTTTAACATTATTTACTCCTTTTTAATTTTTATTAATAAATTATAAAAATTTACTAAAGATTAAACTATCATTATTTGCATAGTAAATTTGATACAATTGCAACACTGAAACAACCCATAAGTGTAGTTTTATTGTCATTGAATATAATTAGGTTTTATATAAAATTATTTTATGAGTTCATTTGAAGATAGAAAAAAAAGTTTTGAAAATAAATTTGCAAG
>JAYONI010000064.1:0-3645 GCA_038121265.1 Candidatus Pelagibacteraceae bacterium
GCTCACGGAAAAATAAGTAAACGTGAGTTTTTAAAAGAAGCAAACCGATTTACAGTAAGTGGCATTACGGCTCTTGGAATTTTGAAATTACTCAGCCCTAACTATGCTTATGCTGAACAGGTTAACTTTAATGATCCAGATATTAAACCAAGTTATGTTACTTATAATTCACCACTAGGTAACAAGGAGGTCAAAAGCTATTTAGTCGAACCTAAAGTTATAACCAATACTACTGCTGCCGTATTGGTCATTCATGAAAATAGAGGATTAAATCCTTACATCAAAGATGTAGCTAGAAGAGTTGCAAAGGCTGGTTTTGTAGCACTTGCTCCAGATGGACTAACTTCAAAGGGAGGATATCCTGGAAATGATGAAAAAGGAAAACAACTACAAAAAGAAGTAGATCCTATTAAATTGATGAATGATTTTTTTGCAGGATATGAATTTTTACAAGCAAAAAAAATTGGTACTGGCAAAGTTGGTTGTGTAGGATTTTGTTATGGAGGTGGAGTATGCAATGCTTTAGCAGTTGCTTACCCTGCATTAAATGCTTCGGTTCCTTTTTATGGAAGACAAGCTGCAGAACAAGATGTGCCAAAAATTCAAAGTCCACTTTTGCTTCACTTTGCAGAGCTGGATAAAAGAATTAATGAAGGTTGGCCGGTATATGAAGCAGCATTAAAAAAACATAAAAAAAATTATACCGCTCATATGTATCCTGGCGTCAATCACGGCTTTCATAATGACAGTACTCCTCGCTATGATGAAGCTTCAGCTAATCTGGCTTGGGAAAGAACGATTCAATTTTTCAAAAAGAATCTTGCGTAACTAATTATATAACCAAGGGTAAAATAAATTACCCTTGGTTAAAAAAATTATTTAAAAATTATTGTTAGACTTTGTAGCTAAATGTCCTAAAATTTTTCCTTTGTTAGGACCCTCTTTCACCATGTAACCTGGTGTGCCATTAGCATTGACTGCTACTGCCTTAACACTTTTTTGCAAAACTTTTCTTTTTTGCGCAGCATTATTGGTAGCACTGTAGCTTTTCAGCAAGTGAGATTTGATATCCATCGTAAGTACCTCTTGTTAAAAGTTTTCCTACTTTTAACTCATGTAGATGAGCCACTTTTTGTATCCATGTGGATGGCGCATATCAGCTATGCAAATATGCATAGGTCAATCTACGCTTTTTTATCAAATAGTCAAATGTTAAATAAGCTTTATTTTAAGCCACAAAATACATAGCGAAAGCTAAAATTGCTATGCAAGAAAGGCTAAATAAATTTATTTTTAAAGTATTATTCATATGAATTTTAATACTCTAATTTGCCCTAGTTTTTATATGCTAATTTTAGATGTCTCCCTTCTTAAAAACAGATGACTTGCATGGTAAATTAACCTAACCTTTTATTAATGAGTGACGAAGAAATTAAAGCAATTGATTGGCAAGCGATAAAAAAAAGCATCAAAATTAGCTTAATTTGGTACGTTTTAATTCTTGGTGGTTGGTGGCTCATGGGTATTTACCCTCAATTTATTTTTTCATTAGAAGGACAATTGATAATTGCTGGCTTTTCTGGATTTGTGGGCTTTCTTCAGTCAAAAAGTCAATAAAACCAAGGTTTATTTATTTTTCAATAAAAAAAATATTTGTCATAATTTTTCCAAAAAAATTTGCTATATATCCTTCGTCTCAGCACTCGTTCCTTATTTGGCCATCTTAATCCTTTGCGGAGTTGTGCTGGGACGCTTAAAAAGATCTTGTACTCACTCAAATGATAAAAAAAATTCTTATAATTACGGCCATCATCACTCCATTTTTGATGTACTACATTTCTATCGTTTTAATTAAAAAAACTCCCAAACAATGGCCTGTTGTAAAACTTGCATTTGCAAGTCTATTATTACTTCTAACTGTTTTACTTTTTTATCGGTTCGCAAATGACGCACCTGCTGGTTTGCAATACACTCCGCCAAAATTAGAAAATGGAAAAGTTATTTCACCAAAACTTAATTAGATTATTTAATTAGGGTCTTGTATAAATTCTTGCAAAATGAAATTTGATTATAACCATATTTTTGAAAATGCACTTCGCCAATTAAGAAGTGAAGGAAGATATAGAGTATTCAATAATATCACGAGAAAACTTGGAGAATTTCCGAAAGCAGTTTTCAGTAATGAAATGGGAGTGAAATCCGATGTCACTATTTGGTGTAGCAATGACTATCTTGGTATGGGACAAAATCCTGAAGTGATTGATGCATTTGTAAATGCTGCAAAAGCTGTAGGCGCTGGTGCTGGTGGAACAAGAAATATATCTGGAACCTCTAACTATCACGTTGAATTAGAAAAAGAACTTTGCAAATTTCATAACAAAGATTCAGCTTTAATATTTACATCAGGCTACATTGCTAACGAATGTGCTTTAAGTACCATGGCAAGATTTTTACCAAATTGCATGGTCTATTCAGATGCAAATAATCATGCTTCGATGATTGAAGGAATTAAAAATGGAAAATCAGATAAACAAATTTGGAAACATAATGATGTTGATCATTTAGAATATTTATTAAAACAATCTCCTAAAGAGCAGCCCAAAATTGTTGCCTTTGAATCTGTGTACTCCATGGATGGAGATTTTTGTCCTTTAGAAGATATTATAAAAGTTTCCAAAAAATATAATGCACTCACCTATCTAGATGAAGTGCATGGAGTTGGTTTGTATGGTGATCATGGTGGAGGACTATCGGAACAATATAATGCAACGGAAGGCTTAGATATTATTGAAGGAACATTAGCTAAAGGATTTGGTTTGATGGGCGGTTACATTGCTGCAAGCAAAAATATCACTGATGTTATTCGATCTTTTGCTCCTGGTTTTATTTTTACAACTTCCATGCCTCCTTCTATTGCTGCTGCTGCAGTTGCAAGCATTCGTTTTGTAAAAAACAATCACTCACTAAGACTAGAGCTGTATGAGAGAGCAAAAACATTAAAAAAACTCATGCTTGAAAAAAATCTTCCTATCATCAAAAATGATAGTCACATTGTTCCTGTGTTGGTCAAAGACTCTGCAAGATGCAAAGAAATTTCTGATATTTTATTGAATGAGTTTTCAATCTACGTTCAACCTATCAACTATCCAACTGTTCCCAAAGGTACAGAGCGATTAAGATTTACTCCTACTCCTTATCATAATGATGAGAAGATGAAATATCTGGTCGATTCTTTAGATCAAATTTGGAGGGAATTAAATTTATCTAGAGCGGCATAGGTTTCATGAAAATAATAATTTTTATTTTCTCTTTTGTATTTATTTTTCAAAACTATTCTTATTCCAATATCACTTCGTATAACGAACCTATAAAAAAATACGAAGTAGCAAGTAATCATAAATTTAAACCAAAAAATAAAAGCAAATCTAAAAAAAATAAAAACAAATCTAATTTTGATCCTTCAGAAGTCATGTCCAATTGTGAAAACTGTAAAAAAATTGATGGATTTATTGAGCCAAATTTAATTGATTTAGAAATATATAAAATGGCCGGCCTATTAAGGCCATCAAAAGAAGATGTTAAAATTCAAAAAAAAAGAGGAATGATAGAAACAGGATTAAAGCCAGATTTTTATAATAATAAACA
>JAYONI010000065.1:0-3552 GCA_038121265.1 Candidatus Pelagibacteraceae bacterium
TATGGTTTTGCAGTAGATTGGATGAGAAAAGATTTATCTATTGCCATGGAAGAAGCAAAGAATAATGGATCCTCTCTTCCTGTAACTGAAATTGTAGATAAATTTTATGCTGAGGTTCAGAAAAACGGTGGAAACCGATTTGATACTTCTAGTTTAATTACTCTATTACCTAAAAAATAAATTCGTGAATAATTCTGAGCCTGGATTTTATAACAACAAAGATTTAATTCTTGATGAAATCTGGGCTCTACTTGCAAAAGGTGTAACAGATAGAAGTGAAGATTTCCGACTACCCGTAGTAGTGCTAAACTCACATACTAGTCCTGATGCAAGAATTGTAGTTTTACGCGGTGCTTTTCAAGATAGAAATACGTTACGGTTTCATACAGACATACGTTCAGAAAAAATAGAATTCATCAAAAAAAATAATGAAATTTATTTTCTTTTTTATAACAAAGAAAGAAAGATCCAAGTCAGAGCTGCTGGTAATGCTACTATACATTATAAAAACAAAACTACAGAAGAGGCTTGGAAAAAAACTCAAGTTATTAGTAGAAAATGTTACTTAGCATCAAATGCTCCTGGAACAATGAGCGAAGTTCCGACTTCCGGAATTCCAGAAAAATACGAGGGTAAAAATGTACCTATAGAAGATAGTGAAATCGGTTATGAAAATTTTTCTATTATTGAAAGCAAAATTCATACTTTTGAATGGCTATACTTGGCCTCTAAAGGTCATCGTAGAGCTAAAATTAAACTAACCGATCAAGGTTCTGAAGCTACTTGGGTTACCCCTTAACAAGAACTTAACTTAGATATTTTTTCCTTTTATTTCAGGAAAAGATACTGCGCTTGTAAACCAACATGACTTACAGTTTTTTTCTGATCCTATCTCTACTTTCCACTCATAAAAAAAATGTCTTTGATCTTTAGTGGTTATCTTAATTTCATAGATTTTTTCTGTTTCCTTAGAATTAATTAAACTTAACTGATGTGAATAGTGATTTAACAAAATGACGTAATGCGGATCATAAAGCATTTTTTTAAAACGATCATAAGGACCTGTGGCTAATTTATTTTTAGGATGAGCAAATAACCAAGTTTGTTCGATGCCTGAGTCATTTTGATCATTATTTTTTAAAGCATTGAGTTGAATGAGAATGACTTCTTTTGCAGATAAATTTTTTTTTGGCTGAATATTTTTTGCATGACCTTGAGATGACAAACATACAAACAAAATAAAAAAAATAGAAAAATATCTCATAAATTTATTTAAAATTATATTAACTTACCGCCTTGTCAGTTGACAAAGTTATTAACCGATTTGTTCTTTAGCTTCAGTTTCGTAACGTAGCGAATTTTTAATGTAGCGCATTGCGTTATCTTTAATATCTTGAATTTCTTTATCCGTAACTTCTCTTACCACTTTGCCTGGCGAACCCATAACGAGAGATCTTTCGGGAATTTTTTTACCTTCAGTAATTAAACTATTGGCACCAATAATCGAATTTTTTCCAATGTGAGCTCCATTCAAAACAGTTGCTCCCATTCCAATCAACGAGTCATCTTCAATGGTACAGCCATGTAAAATAACAGAATGTCCAACTGTAATTCCTTTTCCAATAATTAATTTGCAATTTTTATCTGTATGTAAAACGCTGTTATCTTGAACATTAGTACCTTCATCGATTGAAATATTTTCAATATCTCCACGCAAAACTGCTCCATACCAAATATTTACATTATTTTTTAATATCACATCTCCAGTAACTACAGCAGATGGAGCGATCCAAACTCTGCCTTCCATAATTACTTTGATATCACCTAGTGAATAAATCATGGATACTTAATAACAAAGTTTATAATATATGAAAATAAAATGTTCCTACAATTATGTCGCTAACTAAAACTCCTGTTTGTAACTTTGGTGAAAAAATAAAAAATTTTTCTTTACGTTCCACTGATGAAAAACAAGTAACTCTTGCTGACATACAAGGTTCGAAAGGAACATTAATAATGTTTATTTGTAATCATTGTCCTTATGTTCAAGCTATCATGCAAGAAACAGTCGAAATTGTTAATAAAATCAAAAAATTAGGAATTAGTTCTATTGCAATTATGTCTAATGATACATTGCGTTATCAAGAAGATAGCTTTGATAATATGAAACTTTTTAAGAAAAAATATAACATTTCATTTCCCTATCTATTTGATGAAACGCAAGAAATTGCAAAATCCTATGGTGCAGTTTGTACACCAGATTTCTTTGGGTATAACAAAGATGGAGAATTACAATATCGCGGAAGAGTAAGAGAGTTAAAACATTTAACACCTATCATGGAAAAAGAAAGTGAGCTTTTATTAGCGATGAAAATGATTGCATCAACAAACAAAGGTCCTTTACAACAATATCCAAGCATGGGATGCAACATTAAATGGAAATAATATGTTTGTTATAACCACGAGAAATTTTCCTCCTGACATTGGAGGCATGCAAACCTTAATGGGAAATATTGCTTCTAGCCTACTAGAGCATGGTCCAGTACATGTGTTCGCCGATGCATTTGATGGAGATACAAATTATGACAAAAAACAAAAATATACCATTGAAAGAATAAAGGGATTTAAATTTTTAAAAAAATATAGAAAAGCAAATCAATTAGAAATTTTTTGTTCTCAACAAAAAAAAGTTAAAGCTATTATTGCAGATCACTGGAAAAGTTTAGAAAAAATATCTTTTAATACCTGTGCTAATGTTTCCACATTATGCCTAATACATGGAAAAGAAATTAACCATGCAAAAGGGTCTCCTACTCACACGAGAATGATTCAATCGCTAAAAAAAGCAAAATTTATTATTGCTAATTCAGAATTTACAAAAAAATTAGCTATCAAAAAAGGTATCAAAGCCTCTCAAATTATTATCATTAATCCAGGTATTTTTACCTCTATTACTGTTCCAAAAAATAGTATCAAAAAAGCTTCTGGCATATTTAATAATGCCTCACCAAAATTTATTTCTGTTACAAGATTAGAAAAAAGAAAAGGTATTCACTCGGTAATTCTTGCTTTAAAAAATATTCAAGTACTTCATCCTAATTTTCTCTACGTAATTGTCGGAGACGGTGAGGAATATAATAGCTTAAAAAATTTAACCAGAAATATGGATTTAACGAATAATGTTATTTTTTTAAGATCAGTGGATCAAGACACTAAAAACGCTTTACTGCAAAAATCAGACATATTTTTAATGCCTTCTATTGAAGACGGTAAGTCCGTTGAAGGGTTTGGAATTTCTTTTTTAGAAGCATCCTTGTTCAAAACACCTTGTATAGGAGGTGTTGCTGGAGGAGCTGCAGATGCAATAAAAGATGGGAAAACTGGCTATCTTTGTGATGGTACCAAGCATGATGAAATTTATCAAAGTATTCTAAAAATTTTGGATCCAAAGCGATTAAAAAAGATGAGTAGCGAAGCTGAAAAATTTGCCAAAACTTTTGCATGGAAAGAACAAATTAAAAAATATTTAAAATTAATTTAAATCAACAGGAG